>CACXSS010000249.1 GCA_902770245.1 uncultured Planctomycetota bacterium
ACCAAAACAACAGCGACATTCAGCCCAGCATGCTTTATAAAGACTGGCAGTAACCGCCATGACCGCGCAAACGTCCCCGCCGCTTCATATCGTTCTATTTGAACCGGAAATACCGCACAACACCGGCGCGGTCGGACGCACGTGCGTTGGCTTGGGCGCGAAACTGTGGCTAGTGCGTCCGATGGGTTTTCAGCTCACCGACCGGCTTCTCAAACGCGCCGGGCTGGACTACTGGCCCTATCTGAACTACGAGATCGTCAACAACTGGGACGCTCTTATGACCCGGCTGGAAGAGGAAACCGGGAAAACGCCCGCGCCGTGGCTGTTTACCAGTCACGCTGTAACGGACTATGCGTCTGTGACGTATCAGCATGGCGACGTCCTGTTGTTCGGGTCGGAATCGCGCGGCGTTCCGGACTTCGTTCGACATCTTTGCGCTCAAATGTCTCTGAGAATTCCCGTCGCCGAGGAAGCCCGATGTTTAAATCTGTCCGTCAGCGTCGGCATCGCCGCCTACGAAGCGATAAGACAATTAAATGAAAGGCGGTAATGGAGCGACCAACGGGAGCGGAATTACGCATTCGCCGTCAGGCGAACAAAATACAAAAAATCTCACGCGGAGGCGCGGAGGATGTTCGCGAAGTTTTAAAAATTTCTTTGCGATCTTTGCGTTCTTTGCGGCTAATAATTCTTCGGCGAGTCGCCACTCGAGATCCGAGTAGATTGATATTTACTCCTCTTCCCCCTCGTTTTCTTTTTCCTCTGCCGGGGCGGGGGCGTCGACGGGTGGTGCCGCTGGGAGATGGCGTTTTTCCGCTTCGTTGTTTTTAAGACAAAAGGATTCCAGTTTCTTCAGGGCGTCTGAATTCTGAGCGCTCGGGTCGGAAGACCATTTTATTACGTGCGTGGGGGCGCCGCTGTAATCCAACGAGTTTTTAAACTGCGACATCGGCAAATAAATTCCTTCCGAGCCAACGCAGGATTTGTCTGACATTGTTACTGTATAAAAGTCTTTGTACAGCCAGTAAAGCGGCGAATATTCAAAATAGGGAACGAAATGCAGCCTCATGGGTTTGACTTCCGTCCCGTAGCGCTTAAATTTAATTGGGTTATCCCATGAGTACGATGAGGAAATGTCAACGATCTGCCAGTCCGGCAGCTCGCTCAATCGGAGAAGAAGTCGGTCGTCTCCTTCAAGCGGGTAGTTTTGCATTTCGATAATCACGTCTTTACAAAGGACTAACCGCCCGTTCATAAACCCGCGAACCAAATCGTTATGAAGGATAAAACCGTAATGGATAAAATAGAGCGCGACGAAAAGAAAAATCAGCGCTGTCCACTGCGTACTTTTGGACGTCTTCCGGATACAAAAGATGTAAATTAAAGCGAGTATTCCAATAACGATGATATGGAACGCCCACAGTATCATTATCGCGAACAATGCTGCCTGTTCTCTCATTTGTTGGCTCCTGTTGTATTACCTACGCCTGTTACTCCTCTTTCCCGTCGTTTTCGATGTCCTCAAGCGTAACGGGAATGTCGTCGTCCTCTTCCTCGTCGCTGCGGCGGAAGGATTCGACCGTGTATTCTTCGTTAAACCAGCGAAACAGGTCAACCTGTCGGCAGCGGGACGAGCAAAACGGGAACGCGTCGGTTTCGGATTCCAGAAACTTCTTTCGGCAAATCGGACAGGTAAACTGTGGGGGTTGGGTCATAGTGGTGTTGAGGGAAGTTATTAATCGTCAGTGCATAGTGCCTAGTGCCTAGTGCCTAAGACGCAAGCGCAACTCTCACTATGCACTATGCACTATGCACTAAATACTAATTTCCGGCGCCGGAAACGTCATGGACTTGGAGAACCGGTCGGTGAAGTCCGGCAGTTCAGCAAGGTTAAACGGCTTGACGCTTCGAGCAAGGCGGTTCAGATCGAGCAAGGCGTCTTCCTGATCGGGGCGGCGCAGGACGTCTGCTGCGGCGTCGAGGGCGAGGTTGCCCAGGAATTGAACCTGTTCCGGACGACCGGGGGGAAGGATTCCGACGTCAAACAGACTTGTAACAGACAGATGACAGCCGAAATTCCCGGCGATATACACTGCGTCCAGGTCAGCCATGGTCAGCCCGACACATTCCAGCAGGGCGAGAACGCCAGTTCGAATCGCTCCGCAGGCAAGCTGAACCTGTCGGACGTCTTTTTGAGTTATGTTCAGCGGTGCGGCTGGGGGGATTCTCAGCTTACCCTTCGGGAGAAGCTGACCGGTTTTGAGCAGACAGGCGATTAAGTCGATAAGCCCTGACCCGCAAACGCCGATTGGAGCGGAATCGTTGAGCGTCGTCCACGCCAGTTCCCCGTCGTCGTTGACGCGAACGGAGTTGACGGCGCCGGCGCCCGCTTTTGTTCCGATGGAAATGCCTGCGCCTTCCAGCGCCGGTCCCGCCGCCGTTGACGCTGCGGCAAGCGTCCCGTTGTGAAAGATCGCCATCTCGCCGTTGGTGCCGACGTCCAGCGCCAGCCAGGAACGATTTTTCTGTGAACGTTCCGCCTTGAGACAGCGGTCGATAACGCCCAAAATGTCCCCGCCTAAAAATCCGCCTATAACGGGAGGCACGATAACCTGAGCGCCGGGAAGATTCAAGCCGAGATTTTCGGCGAGAAGAACTTGCCCTGTTACAGGAATCGCAGGCTGAAACGGAACCGATCCCAACGACAGCCCGGACT
Source organism: uncultured Planctomycetota bacterium (assembly GCA_902770245.1). Taxonomy (GTDB): domain Bacteria; phylum Planctomycetota; class Planctomycetia; order Pirellulales; family Thermoguttaceae; genus RUG11551. Next base: position 2,717 of record CACXSS010000249.1, read on the forward strand.
GCCCGACAAACCAGGTCAGCATGGCGGTGTTGCCGGTAACGGAAACGCGCTTGATTCGTTCTGGGCGAATCGACAGCCGCCCGCAGTACTGGTCGATGAGATTTTGAACCTGACGGACAATCGCGCCGGTTAGTTCTTCCCGACCGGTTTTGCTGTGCGTCTGTTCAAAATGAATTCTGGAAATGACGTCCGCGCCGAAAGACTGCTGAGCGTTGAGTTCCGACAGCGTCGCCAGAACGACTCCGGATTCAATTTCAATCAGACGCGTCTCGACGGTCGTCGTGCCGATGTCAACCGCAACGCCCAAACAGTCGGAAGAACACGCCTTTGCCTGCAGGGCAAAATCCGAATCGGACTGACAGGAAACCTCGACAACTGAATCGGATTGCAGCTTCGTCTGACACGCCAGGACGCAAGCCCCGTTGAGCTTCACCCGGCATTTGCCGCACGTCCCCTGACCGCCGCAGGGCATATCCAGAGCAATACCCGCCAGACGCAACGCGTCCGAAACCAGCGTCCCCGCAGGAACGTTGACCGTCTGATGCGTCGGCAGGATTGTGAGGTGGAGTTTCATGGAGTTGCGTGATTATAAAACGGACGCGACAGCGTTCATCTAAAACCGCGTAGCGGTTTAATATTAATAGCCGTGGGTTTTAACCCACGGAGCGAGTTGCGAGAGAATGCTGTGGACTAAAAAGCAGGCTTTTGCCCACTCAAAAGGTGTTTTAACAACGAAATTACTCCGTTAAATCAAACAGTAACTTACTTGTTTTACTTTTAAGTTTTCGAGTTACATATTTTGACTTCTGCATACCCTCAAGGGCTTTAACTAATATTTCTCTAGATAAAGATTCTTCTAGTTTGATAGTTCGTTGCTGTAATTCGTTATCTAATACAGCTACAGGTACTTCTCTACACTCGCTATACGCTAAGTAGGAACGATTCTTAATATAGGGATGATCGCCAACTTTAAGAATACAAGAATCTTCCTCTGTCCTACATGTTCCCTTATAAGAGGACATATAGACCAAGACGACGCTTTCACCCTTTTCAGAAATATACGGATCAGATAAGACTATATGCAAATGTCTATTTGCCGCCTTAATAACGTTTCCTTCAAATGTGACCCCGGCTTTCCACATTTAACCAAAAAGCAAGTCAAGCTCTCTTGCAATATCAATATGCTCCTGATATACTGGAATAACGTCCTCGCAACCGTTCTCTCTCAAAATATCAATCGGTGTAAACGGGACAGATGATGTATTTTTTTCTTCCGGTCTATTTATCCATTCTGGAAGAGTATGTGTAAAGTCTCTGACCTGCCACACATCCCAGGAGCCGTATTTATTAAAGACGTCATCAAGATAATCAGTATCAGCTTCCGACAGTTCTTCAATCCCAGGATCTATAATAAGTTCTACACACTTATTACCTGTAGGTTGAATAAAATGATTCCACTCGGGGCAATTAACTGGATCTCTACCCATAATTATGTCATAAGTATGACTAGGTACAGGACCATGTTTCATTGCACAATAATTATCACAGGTTATAACTAAACCGTGATTAAGCAACATTTCACGATCAGCTAGATACAGCAATTTGAGAAGCTTTAAATACTTCATCGGAGCATTTGCCTTTTTTAGCAAATACGCACTAGCTTGAAGCGTCTTTGGAAAATCAAAATGTGCTAACATGGCTTACCTCCAGTATAAGATATATTAATCATTATTGTATTAATGTCAATAGGAATCATAAAAATTTTGGGGAAATTATTCTAAATTATGCCATCGAAAACGGGTCGTATCCTTGAAATCACGAAGAACTCTCTATTTCTTGATAATTATCTGCTTGACCCAATTCCTCAAGTATCTGTTGCATTTGTTCTATCGTAAGAGTAGGATCATTCTCTACAATTAAAGAATCTTCCCTAGGAGATAACTCCCAGTTTTTGATTACGTCTAAATAATTAAGATAATTTATATTATAAATATAAATTATTATAAATAAATGTTACTTCGAGCGCTTAGAATAATTATTGACTGCTCTAATAGACCATTTTCTAGCTTCAGCCTCATTCTTAGAAACACCTATTCCTTTATAATAATAATTCGCCAGTTGTAACTGTGCTTCTATGTAATCGTTTTCCGCCGCTTTACGAAGCCATTTAATTGCTTCAGGAACATTTTTAATCCTTATAAAAGGATTGTCATTATTATAAACT
>CACXSS010000250.1 GCA_902770245.1 uncultured Planctomycetota bacterium
CGACGAACATTATCGTTTGTTTTTCAAAGGAGATCATCATTGGAAACCGGAATATGCGCTGATGGCTTTCAAACGTTTTATCAACGATTGTTCCAATGATTTTCCTGAGCTTCAGGAAATGGATACTTCTTGGTCAGACGAGTTATCCGTAAAATCTGAGCCGTTTGACTATTGGGAACAATTTCAGATTAACAAGACTGGAAAATATTACATACTTTTTGAGAATAGCATTTCACATTTTATTCCCAATTTCGAAACAGATATAACTGTTGAATTACCCCGAAAAGGGTATAAAAAAAGAGGTCGTTTCGAGAATATTGGCGTTAGCGACTACTATCATTATAATCCATCGTTAAAAATTTCGATTAACCACAAGTTAAAGGATGTCAAAGTTGTTTTGATAAAAGATTCATTTGGTTTACCGTGGTTTGACTTTTTGACGTTATCGTGTCATGAAGTTCACATGTTGGATTTGAGAGGGTATTATCAATCGCCCATTGAATATATTGAAAAAGTTAAACCTGATATTGTTATTATCCTTTATCATCCTGGCGTTCTATATAAGAAATTTGAAGATTTCTTTCGGTTTACTTCAGAGTCCAAAACAATAAACCCATTTTTTCAGTAAATATTATTGACAGTTTTTTGAAATATCTTTCAATAATCGATGTGACAAGCGCATATACAACATTCCACCTATATTGTCAATTTATTTAGTCATATTAAATATTATTAAAAATTCTATAATTCTCTCTCAAAGTTGAAAATTTGAGTTATAATTAATATTTAAATGTAGTATAGCATAAGGAAATGGAGTCATTTAGAAGATACAGGAAGACTGGAACGTCTGCTTTTATATAGCTCCATATTTCAAACCCTTTATAAAGTTAGCGTTTAATAACCATGTCAGAAAAGAAAAAAATAAGCGCAATAATTGGTTCAGCATGTTCGCTGTTGGTTTTGGTTGCAATTGGGTACGTCCTTTACAACCAGTATGTTAAGTCGCAGCAAAGGATTACATTGCCGGAACCGGAACAGATTGTTGTCCGTGTTTACACTGTCGGTCAGACCAACGATTCGGATCTGAGAACGTTTCCCGGATTTGCCAAAGAAGCGCGCCGCACAAAGGCGTCATTTCGCATTCCCGGCGAACTTTTGGAACTTAATGCAACTCTTGGAGTAACGGTTAAAGAAGACGACGTTTTGGCAAAGCTGGATCCGCGAGATTTCCAGCTTGCAGTTGAACGCCTTGAACACAGCCTTGATGAAGCGAACGCCGTTTACACGGCATTAAAAACAGGCGCCAGAGCAGAAGACGTTGCGTCGTTAAAATCTCAGCTCGAAGCGGCAAAGTCGTCAGAGGAGACCGCAAAAGTCCAGTTTGAACGAATGGCTAACCTGCTTGAATCTCAAACGGCGTCAAAAGCCATGTACGATAAAGCCAAGATGGATTACGACGTCGCCAAAGCCGCCAGAGAGTCGCTGGAAAATCAGCTTGAAAAGGCGACTACCGGGGCTCGACCGGAAGAAATTGAAGCGGCGCTCTGGAAGACACCGTGTTAAAAGCTCCTTTTGACGGCGTTATCGTTCAGAAGTTTGTTGAAAATCACGAGGTTATTGCTCCCGGTCAGGCGATTGTTGAACTCTCGGACGCTCAACAGATTGAAGTCGCCATCAGCATTCCGGAATCCGTGTTGATTCGAGAAAGCGACTTTGATCAGGATCGTTTTTTATGCTCCTTTGAAGCGTTTCCCGGCAAGACGTTCCCAGCGAAAATCAAGGAAATCGGTTCGTCAATTCAACTTGGGCGTCAATCTTATCCTATGACGCTTACGGTTTCTCTGCCTGACAGCGGCGATCCCAATTTTGTGCTCATTCGCCCCAACATGGCGGCAACCGTTACACTGGCATTCAAACGGAACAACCCATATTTCATCATTCCTCAAAGCAGCATCGTTGCGCCGTCGGCTGACAGTAAAGAAGTCAACAGCGGAAATACGGCTCAAGTTATGCTTTACGATGCTAAAACCTCAACCGTTACCGCTCAGACAATCACGATTCATCAAATTCGTCCAGAGGGCGTAGAAGTGGAATCCGGACTCAAGCCGGGCGACGTTATCGTCTCTGCCGGAGCGAGATTCCTCGAATCAGGACAAAAGGTAAAACTGGAATCGTCAGAAGACAAATAATGGTTCTTCCGGTAAGTTGGCGCCTATTGTTATGAAACAGCTTTTAGCTCCTGGCTTCCAGCTTTATGAATTTTGATTCAAACTTTAACAATTAACGCTGAGAACTACTATTAACCAAGCTAATAGCTAGCAGCTAACAGCTAGCAACTAATAAATCATGCTTCCACAATATGCTATTAATAATCGGAAAGTAATTGCTTTCTGCGTTGTATTGATAATACTGGGCGGGATATATTCCTATTTTTCCATGGGACGTCTGGAAGACCCGGAATTTGCCGTCAAGACGGCGGTTGTAGCGACGATTTATCCCGGCGCCAGCGCCGAACAGGTTCAAAACGAAGTTACAGACAAAGTTGAACGAATTGTTCAGCGATTGCAAGGATTGGATCACATTCGTTCCATTTCCAAACCGGGGCAGTCGATTGTTTTTGTAGACGTCAAGCCAAACGTGCCGTCGAATAAACTGCCGCAAATCTGGCAGAATTTACGTAACAAGCTCTCCACCGCCAAACTGACGCTTCCCGCCGAGGCGATGGCTCCTATCGTTATCGACGATTTTGGGGACGTCTACGGGATTGTTATCGCGTTGTCGTCTAACGATTACCCCGCTTCCGAACTGCGAGACAAAGCAAAATTGCTTCAAAAAGAGCTTCAGCTTGTCAATCAGGTCGGGCGAGTTGAGTTATGGGGCGAGCAAAAAGAGGTTATCGAAATTGAGGTTTCCCGCGCCAAAATGGCGGAACTGGCAGTTCCGCCCGCCGCGCTTGTTTTGGCTCTGCAAGGGCAAAACGCGAAAACCTCAGCGGGAGAAATGACCGTTGACGGCGAGGTCATTCGTCTGGCTCCGCAAGGCGTTTTTGGAAGCGTTGCGGAAATTGAAGACCTGATTCTTCCTGAAACAATCTCTACTCAGTTGGAAAATCAGGCGTCAAAACTGCTTCAAAATCAGGAACTGGCTGGGCTGGCTCAAACCCTTTCGACCAGAAATCAGGCGGGATCAAAGCAGATCCGGCTTCGGGACATTGCTACCGTCAAAAAGGTTTACGCTGACCCGGCAGAAAAAATTCTGCGCGTTAACGGCATACCGTCCGTTGCGCTGGCAATTTCGCCTGTTCCCGGCGGCAACGTTATCGAAATGGGCGACGGCGTGCGAAAACGAGCAAATGAAATTCTCAAAACGTTCCCGGTTGGATTTGAACTGCAGACAATCGCCTATCAGCCGGACAACGTCCGCATTTCAATTAAGGCGTTCATGAAAAACCTTTATGAAGCGGTTATTATTGTAACAATTGTCGTTATGATTGCCATGGGCTGGCGCAGCGGACTGCTCATTACCAGCTCGCTTTTGATTGTAATTTTAGCGACCATGTGCGTCATTTATCCCATGGGAATGACGCTTCACCGCGTTTCTTTGGGCGCGTTTATCGTTGCGTTGGGAATTCTGGTTGACGACGCCGTTGTTGTTGGAGACTTGATTCTGGTCAGAATGCAGCAGGGGATGGATCGAAAAGAAGCCTGTATTGAGGGCGCAAGCCGAGTGGCGCATCAGCTCCTTGGCGCGACTATCGTTGGATTTATCGCATTCCTCCCCGTTTATCTGTCACAAGATATGTCGGGCGAATATTGCCGCGACCTGTTCCTCGTTTTAACCATTTCGCTTATTATCAGCTGGCTGGTGGCAATGCTGCAAACGCCGGTTATATACTACATGTTTGTCCATAACGTTAAATCAGATTCCGGAAAATCCCCGCACGGCGGACTGGTTTATCGCGGTTATAGAAGGGCGCTGGAATGGTCTTTGCATCATAAAATTACAGTCTTGCTGGGCGTTATCATGCTCTTGGCGCTGTCGGTTATTGAGTTCCGCCATGTAGAGCAGATATTCTTCCCGCGAGCAACTCGAACCCAATTTATGGTCGATTACTGGCTTCCGGAAGGAACGTCAATCAATCAGACGTCCGTCGACGCGATGAAAATCGAAGAACATCTTAAAAGTCAAAAGGGCGTTAAAAACGTTGCAGCATTTATCGGTTCCGGTCCGCCTCGATTCTATTTGCCTTACGAACCGGAATTGGCTAACTCGTCCTACGCGCATTTTGTTATCAATGTAGATTCGCTTGACGTTGTTGACGAACTATTGGAGCCAACGGGTGAATGGCTGCAAAAGGAATTCCCACAGGCGTTTACTCGCGCTCAGCGATACTGCATGGGTCCAACGACAAAGTTTGAGGTGGAAGTGCGTCTTCGCGGACCGAACGAAAAAACTCTTCGCAATCTGGCTTCTCAAGTAGAGTCTGTTATGCGAAAGAATCCGCATACGCACACGCCTCAGCCGAACTGGCGTCAGCCTGCCTTGGCGTGGGCGCCAAACTATTCTCAACCCAAAGGTTCCCGAGCAGGCGTTTCCAGAACAGAAATGGGCATTATGCTTCGCTGGGCGTCGTCTGGAATTCCAGTCGGTCAGTATGCCGAAGGCGATAACATCTTCCCGATTGTCGTCCGCGGTACAGAAGCGGAAAGAAACGACCTCGCCAACCTCGACAGCCTCCCGATTTGGGGGCGCGCCATGGAATCCGTACCCTTGGGACAGATTACGTCAAACAACCATTACATCTGGGAAGAACGATTGATTCATCGTCGAGACAGAGTTCCAACGATTACCGTCGGCGTTGACCCGAAAGTCGTTCAATGGACCCAGCTTGTGAAGGAACTTAAACCGGAAATCGACAAGATTGAACTTCCGGAAGGGTATACGATAGAATGGGGCGGTCAGCTGGAAAAATCCCAAACCGCTCAGAAGGAAGTGCTCAATAAAGAACCGATTGCCTTGATAATCATGGCGATTATTGTCGTGGCTCTGTTTAACGGCATGCGTCAGCCGGTTATTATTGCTATTACCTTCCCGCTGGCGATGATTGGCATTACGTTCGGCTTGCTGGTTATGCATCAGGCGTTTGGATTTATGGCTCTTGTCGGTGCGATGAGCTTGCTGGGCATGATGGTCCGCAACGGCGTCGTTTTGATGGACCAGATTGACGAAGAGCGGCACAAAGGCATCGACGTTTATCACGCTATTGTCGAAGCGGCAGTAGAACGACTTCGTCCTGTTACCGTCGCCGCCATGACGGTTATCGTCGGCATGATTCCGTTGCTGCAGGACACGCTCTTTTCGTCCATGGCAACCGCGATCATGTTCGGTCTGATTATCGCCACGTTCCTGACCCTGTTCGTCGTTCCGGTATTCTATATGATTCTCTTTAGAGCGAAGATTCCGGCAGAGGAATAACGAGAAATTAAAGAGGGCGGCGACGAGAGGCGTCGCCTTCTTTTTTATATTGCCAATTTATATTGCCAAGGACATAAAGAATAAGCTGTCATCAGAACCTTGTCTCATCCGCGGCGCTGATTATTGTAATTATGATTTCTCGGACCAGTCAATCAAAACAAATAAAAGTTGGTCTGTTTTAATCGGTTACCGATTTGAACGCCAAACGCTCTTTCAAACTTATGACAAGATCATAAAGTGGGAGGCGCGTTGGCTCGAATAAAAGCGATGTTTCAGTACGTCCAGTTTCCCGAACATCGTATAGCGCTCCCCATTATTCTCGGAGCGATGTTTGATAAGGATTTGTATGAGCAAAAGATGAAGGATAATCCCAACGAGTGGTGGGTTACATTAGCTAAGAGACACTATGGTGGCAACCCTTACGGACGTATCATCGAGATGGCTAAAAAGGCTCAGCAAGTAGGTGTTATCAAGGGCATTTTGTTGCATCAGGGCTGCTCCAATAATGGTGACGAAAAGTGGCCAGGCATGGTGAAGAAAATTTATAAAGACATGCTTAAGGACCTTGGCCTCAAAGCTGCCAATGTGCCCATCTTTGTTGGTGAGACCGAGTATGAGAACATGGGTGGTGGCTGTTCTTGGCATAACCATGTTGTTGCTAAGATTCCTGAAGTTATTCCTACTGGTTATGTGGTATCAGCTGAAGGTCTTCCTGGAAATGGTGTTGATCCTTGGCACTTCTCTGCAGAAGGCTATCGTACCTTCGGTAAGCGTTATGCTGCAAAAGTCCTGGAGGTGATGAGTAATTCTGGCGATTATAATAAGTCTGTTGTGATTGACCAGCGCTTTACAGGTGATGTGTCTGAATTGATAGGCCAGCACTTTGCTATTGTCGACGAGGCAGAGAATAAGGCTTTTTATGGTGCTGGTGCAGATGCACTGGGCTACGACATCTTTGACACCGCCT
>CACXSS010000251.1 GCA_902770245.1 uncultured Planctomycetota bacterium
TCACTCTTTAAGGGCAAGAATAAAAACTTGTATACGTATGGCAGTCTCATCGGCGGCTTCCTTATCCTTTTGATTATTGCCGTTCTCTGTTTTAGCGGCGAGTCTTCTACTACTCAGACGCCCAAAATGGATAAAAGAGCCTATCACGACCAGGCGTACGAGTATACCAACAAGGGGGAATTCGAAAAAGCTATTGCTGCCTACAAAAAAGCGTACGAACTTGATCCTAACGACAGCTACGCTACCGATCAGATTTCGATTCTTTATCGAAACAATCTCCACGACGAAAGCAGCGCGGAGTTCTGGAAAAGCAAGAGCGAACAGATTACCGCCAACAAGGTTGACTCCAATCGCGGCGCATCTGCTAAAGCATACGAAGAAAAGGCCGCCCGAAAAGCGCAAAGACGAAATGGAGGGGGAAGGTAGAGTTTAGGCAATAGGCAATAGGCAATAGACAACAATGAAAATCCTTCTTTTTGAAGACGACGGAATTCAACAGCTGTTTCCCGCAACCATCGGCCGCGCCGGATTTACGCTTTCGTGCGGCGGATTCAACCTGATTCAGCTCCTGTCGTTAACCAATTATGAACTGTACGCTCAAGCTCGAAAATTCGTCGAACAAACAACAATGCTCGACGTCAATCCCTATTTGTCAAATCCGGTCAAATTCGATTTTCCAATAATCGACGACCCCAACGAGCCGATACTGCTAGTCAACTCAACGCTTGTTCCACACATTGAATCCCTTGAAATACTGGAACAGATAATTCAGGCTGGTCGTTCAGTTGTCGTATATAACAAGTCTTCTGATATCGCGGAATCGCAAATCCATCTTCAAGACAATGAAGCCGTTGAGCTGCTGGACGAACCCAAATCCATAGTTGCCGCCGCCGTTGTAACAGCTCAGCAGGCGTGGTCGTTATTTGAAAAAAAATCATTTCCGAAAACAATCCAAAATGCGATTGTCAAGCTGCGCCTTCCTGTCAGTCCATTCAAACTGCCGATTTTTCAGCGTCCGCACGATTTGGTAAAATACCATCTAACCTGTTTTGCCGAGAATCAGAGTTATCGTCTGGCACAGGGCGGATACAAAGAAATTCAGGACGGCGTATTCGTCGCTCCAGAAGTCAAGTTGGGAGATTACCTGGTTGCCAATTCCGCCAATGGTCCGATTATTATCGACCGCGGCGCGTCTGTCGGACCGTACTGTTATCTTTGCGGACCGGTTTATATCGGACCTGACGCCAGAATCATTGAGCACGCCGCCATCAAAGACCGCGTTGCCGTTGGCAGAACGACAAAAATCGGCGGAGAGGTGGAAGGTTCAACTATCGAGCCGTACACGAACAAACAACATCACGGTTTTTTGGGACATTCCTACGTTGGCTCCTGGGTCAACCTCGGCGCGGGAACTTGTAACAGCGACCTGAAAAACACCTACGGAACCGTTGTCATGGAATACCCGGATGGGCGATTCCAAACAAATATGCAGTTTCTCGGCTGTATAATCGGCGACTTCGCCAAGACGGCAATCAACACCAGCATTTTTACAGGAAAGCTCATCGGCGCCTGTTCCATGCTTTACGGCTACGTAACGCGCAACGTTCCCAGTTTTGTCAACTACGCCAGAGCGTTTGGACAGATAACAGAAGTTTCTCTGGACGTTTTAATCGCAACGCAAAGCCGTATGTTCGCCCGACGAAACATCGTACAGCAGGAAGCTCATATCGAACTGCTCAAAAATATGTACGAGCAGACCAAACACGAACGCCTCATGGCGAACGAACCTTTACAGTTGTAAACGAAAGTTCACAAAGAGGGAATAGGAAATAGGGGATGGGGAATAGATATTCGCCTGCGGCGAATTTAAAAACTACTCCCTATTCCCTACTCCCCACTCCCTAAACCACAGTAAACATCATGCCTATTTATAATTATCATTGCGAATCCTGCAACGCAGACGTCGAACTGATAGTTCGTTCGTCAGACAAGCCGGTTTGTCCTCAATGCGGGTCAAAAAAATTGACAAAACAGATAACCGCGCCCAATTGTCATAAACCGTCTCACGGCTGCAAGCATGGCGAATGCGATCATTCTCACCATGGCGGCTGCGGCTGCGGACACGGCGGAGGCTGTTGCTGCCATGGCTAAAAAGAAACAGGAAAAAAAGGGAACGCCCGAAGATCCCACTTTCAGAAACGTGACGGAAAACCGCCGCGCACGCCATGATTTTGACATCACGGCGCAGCTCGAATGTGGAATCGTCCTGTGGGGAAGCGAGGTCAAAAGCCTCCGAACCGGGCATTGCAATATTTCGGAGTCCTACGCCAGAGTTAAAAACGGAGAGCTGTGGCTTATCAACTGCGACATTCCTGAATACGACAAGGCGCACCAGTTTAATCATCAGCCCCGTCGAACCAGAAAACTGCTCGTTCATCAAAGGGAACTCAAAAAGCTGGACAAAGCTACGCAATCCCCGGGAACAACGCTCATTCCGCTCCAGATTTATTTTACTCGAGGATACGCAAAGGTCAAACTCGGCGTCTGCGTTGGGCGGCAAAAGCACGATAAACGCCAGGCGCTCAAAGATGCTGAAGCCAAACGCGACATTCGCACAATCATGAACAACCGGTCTCAAAGAGGCAATAGGAAAAATTAGCAATTGTCAATTATCAATTATCAATTATTGAGGGCGCTTTGCGTCAATTGCTAATTGCAAATTGCTAATTGCCAATTACTCAAAACCACATCGAATTCACAACCAACCATGAACCATAAAACCCTTATTTCGTCTGACCCCGTTTCTTCCGGAACGGGAATCACGCCGGTCGTCGTTGGAGACGTTATCGACCAGACCACTCGTCTGTGGCAGGAAAAATGGGAAAAACTCATTTCTCGCACAAACTGGGAAAAAGGCAAGCTGATTCAGGAATGGCGAACCGCTCTGATTGATCAGGGAGCGCCCGCCACAGCGTATTCAGACGAAGCCTGGAGCCGACAGGTGGGCGCTGTTACGCCTCAGCATGTTGGGCGGCTTCGACGCGTCTACGAACGGTTCAACGACCTGTCGGCGGAATTCCCGCAGCTCTACTGGAGTCACTTTCAGGCGGCTCTGGACTGGGACGACGCTCAGTCGTGGCTTCAAAACGCTGCCGATAACAAGCTGTCTGTTTCCCAAATGAGAATGAAACGCTGGGAAAGTCTCGGCTCTCCGGCGGATAAAAAGCCTAAAGACACGGACGTTCATCCCTCCGATCTGGACGAAGACGTCAACCCTGACAACGACGAGCCAAAGGGCAAAAAGGGAAAGGGAGCTGACGATTCCGTCGAGTCTTCCGAGGGCGAAGTCAAAGATTTTGACCCGAATTTCGGCGGGTCTGACGGACCGCTTAACGAAAAGCCGGACTTCGGCGACGAATCGGAGATTCCATTCCAGCCGGATCCGCTTCAGCCGGACGGAGAATCCATGTTCGCAGCCCCGCAAACGCCTGCAGAACCCTGCCGTCCGTTTGAAGACATTCCAGACTTCCCCGACGATTTAACCAACGCCTTCGACATGCTCAAAATCGCCATTCTCAACCATAAATTGGCAGGCTGGGAAGACGTTTCCTGCGACGACGTCTGCGCCGCTCTCAACGCCATGAAGCAGCTGGCGATGAACAAATAGACTTTTTTCAACTAAGCAAAACAAATCGGGATTGAAAAAGGAGCCGATTCCTTTTTTAATCCCGTTTTTTATACGTTGTCCTCATTGAGTTCATTTTTCTTGATATTTTTTTCTTCGCAGGGAATATTGCGCCAGATGGCGGCGAGGATCGAGCCGGTTGTGTTCATAAAGCATCCGAAGACGGTCGGAGCCAAGCCCAGCGTTCCAACTTTTCCCATGTTGTTGGCAATGGACGTCGCCAAGCCGCTGTTTTGAATTCCTACTTCAATGGAAATGGTTCGGCAGTCCTTTTTTGACAACCGGCACAAACGAGCCATCGCGTACCCGATAACGTATCCAAGCAGGTTATGCGCCAGGCAAACAATCAGAAGGATTCCGCCGACCGTCATTAACGATTTATGTCCAACGGTTACCGTTGCCAGAATTACCAACCCCACAGCAAGCGACGACAGGAACGCCAGAAAATGCTCTGTCTTTTCCTCGCGACCTGTTAAAAGCGGTCTGAGAACGGCAGACGCCAAAGCCGGCGCGACTACGCAATACGCAATTGTCAAAAGCGCTTTGTGAACTCCCACGGAACACGTATATAAATCAAACCAGACAAACAGGAAATGCAGCGCCATAATCAAAAAGGAATATACTATTGCCTGTATCGTTACAGACAGTCTGCGGGTTAATCCATACATCTGAACGCTCTTGAACAAAAGCCCGGCAATAATCGGATAAATCACAATGCCGAGCATGCTTGCCATCATTTGGACGGCATGGACTTCTATAAACTGGCTGGCAAAGAATTCCATGTACAACGGCGTCAGGAACGGCGCTGTCAGCGTTGAACAGGCGGAAAGCGTTACCGACAACGCCACATTCGCCTTTGCTAAAAACGACATCACGTTGGAAGCCACCCCACTGGGCGAACAGCCAACGAGAATGATTCCCGCCAGAATCTCTGGACCAAGCCCAAACTGTTCAGACATCATGCCGCACAGCGTCGCCAACGCAAAGCCGCTAATTGGCATGACCAAAAACTGCAGCCCCAAGCCAACAATCACGCCTTTGGGCTGGAACGCAACTGCCTGAAAATCCCGAAGCGTCAGCTGCGTGCCCATTCCAAACATAATAATCTGAATCAGCGGCGTTATCAGTTGTGTACACTTTATCGGCTCGCCAGACAGTCCAAACCAGGACGGATAAATATACATAAACCAGTCGGGTTTGGAAAGTCCCGCGGCAAC
>CACXSS010000252.1 GCA_902770245.1 uncultured Planctomycetota bacterium
TCTCATAATTATAATTATACGCTCTATGGAATTGTTGACAAGAGGGACGGGGAGAATTAGTTAGGAGTTAGGAATGAGGAGTGAGGAGTTGAGTTGACTCTCACGTCTCTGTCAGTCTTACAAACAATTCCGCCTGTTGCGGCTTTAATATTGTATACGATTGAGGAGGCGAAAGTGTTTTATCGACGTCTTTCAGGTTGACGGGCGGGGTGATGACGTCAATCTTTCCCAGTTTAAAGGCGAACGCTTTCGGACGTCCGGAAAAGTACTCGTAGTACGTCTGTTCGGAAACGCCAGCGCCGTCTTTCGTGCCTTCCCAGATCGCCCAGGGCGTGTTCTCCCGCATGGCGAGAACTTCCGCAACGGCGACAACTTTCTGAACCGGAAACGTCGAGTAAATCACCAGTCTTTTAACCGTAATGGGCGGAAACGATTTCCGGTATTCGTACTTTTTCTCTCCGCAGACAATGCGTTCGACCAGTTCCGGTTTAATGGAAATGAGCAGCGTGTCGCAGTCTTTAAAACGATTCGATTGATAGTTGTCTCTGTAATACATAACAGCGATTATACCAGAGCAGGGCGGGGTTGACAAGAGGGACGGCGACAATTAGCAATTAGCAATTTTCAATTAGCAATTACGCAAAGCGCAGGTCCGGGGACTGCGGCGGCTTGCCGCCGCCTTGTCCAAAGACCCGCTAAAAAACCGCGACGCAGCCGAAAACGCTTCCGGGTCGCGGACGAAGTCCGCAACAGTAAGCGGAAGCATCTAAAAAATAAAGAACGTGGAACGTCCGTCTGTCCTGCTGGTTCGCGGACATACTGTCCGCTACAGAAAAACAAGCCCCGCTCACGTTCTTCGCCGCAACCGAAAACCATTCTGGATCGCGGACGTCAGTCCGCAAAAGAAATCTCACGCGAAGTTCGCAAAGTTATCAATTTGCAGTCGCTTGCGGCGGAAGCCTCCAAAAACCTTGAGAACGCGAAAAGTCCCTCCGCCCCGCTGGTTCGCGGGCGTTTCGCCCGCCGAAGTCTCCCCGCCCTGCTTCCGTACTGCGCCGCAGCCGAAAACCTTACCGGATCGCGGACGAAGTCCGCAGCAGTAAGCGGAAGCCTCCAAATATCTCCAGAACGTGAAAAACCGCCTGCCCTGCTGGTTCGCGGGCGTCTTCGCCCGCCTTATTAGCAACTAAAAAAACGGAATTTTCTGTTTTTTTACACTTTTTCAACGCAATTTTCTTGACTTTTATTTTCTATTCTGTATAATAAATGTTATATTGTCATGGAAAATTGTAACATGTATGTTACGAATCATATTGTCTTTTGACTTCACGAGGTAATTATGCGAATGTTCAACAATTGCAGATTTGGTTTACTTACAGTTGCTTTTGTCGCTGCGTTGACAATGTCAACGTTTGGCGCGGTTGCGTCTGCTGACGAGCCGGTTGCTGCGGCTAACGATTCAAATAAAGAAGCGGAAGAGTTCTTTAACAAGATGTCGCCGGAACAGTTCTCCGACCCGGTTGCGTTGGACGACTTTATTCGCCGGTTCCCGGAATCTGACAAGGCGCGAATCGCCTTTGCGTACCGATACAGTCTGTTGGAACAGATGCCGACAATCGAAGGTTACAACGAATTCATTGCCAAATACCCGGATAAACTGCAGGCGCAAGTCGCCATTCAGGAAGTGTTCAAACTGTACCGGTATCAAAACCGAGTAACGGGCTACTACGATTTTATTAAACGTTACCCGAACACGCAGCAGGCGGTTGTTGCCATGATGCGAATTCAGGAACTGATGTTTGAATACGTCTGCAAGTTAGACAAGGAAGAAGAATATGACGGTTTTATTTCTGCTTTTCCAGACGCTCCGCAGATCATAAATGTGTTAGAAAAAGCTAAGCTAAAAGCGTTAGAAAAAGAAAAAACGGATTTTGAAAAGTTTCAGAATGGCGAACCTAAACCCAATGATAATGCTGTATTAAAGTATATTTTCGATAGAATTTCTGTTTGGGAAGAAAAGGTTGATGATTTTCTGAGTAAATATCCAAGCATTGATATTTCTGCCAATACAAGTTCTGAAGATAAAATTAAAATTCGGAATCAGCTTTTCAAAATTGATCGTGAAGCATTTGTTCTTCGAAGAGTATTTGGCGGTTACGATCGCGCCGGGCGTATTCAGAGTACAAGAAACAGTTTGGAAATCATTAAACGACTGGATAAAATCAATCAGACTCTTGAAGCCAATCATAAAGAACTCTTAGCCAAGCTTGATGAAGAGACAAATAAAATCTGTGATAAACTGGAACAACTTCATTTGGACAACCAGCAGATTGTTCAGGAATTGCGTAATGGTTTTGCCGTTCTTCATAAGGATATGGTTGAGATTAAAAAGCAATTGTCTAAAATTAATGAAACGCTCGACCAGATGGATAGTCATCTGGAAGAAATTAACCGTTCCATTGTCAAGGGATTTGAACAGACCAACGAGAACATTACGAAACTAAACAAAACTGTCCAAGCAGGTTTTGAAGTTCAGGCGCAGTTGCAGCGTGAACAGCTTGCTGAACTGAGAATCCAGTCCAGCCGACTTACAGACCTTTCTCTTATTGCTGAAAGAGGATACAACCAATCTGGAAGTTTATGGGAATCTCAATACGCCGCAGGACAGACTTCTCTAATGAACCGCCGATTTTCCACAGCTGGCTCAGGCAGTTCAATGATTGCAAAAGGTATTGGCGCTTTAGCAAGTGGCGCAGCTACTTTTATTCCTGGCGTTGGTCCGTACATCGCGCCAGCGGTTGGAAAAATAACAGAGCATTTAGTTGATAACGTAGCCATTCCCTGCGTTCAGGATTTATATGCTGATATAACTAATCCAAATGATCGAAGAACGTTGTCAGAAAAATGTAAAGCCTCTGCTGTAAAAGCAGGAACTCAAGCCGTTCAGCAATTAGGCGAAGCTTTGCCTGTTGTCTGGCAAGAGGAGAAAGGAAATATTCTCCATGCTGCACAGATTTTAGCGAACAATAGCGGTATTCCTGAACAATATTCTAAGCCTATTATAGATGCTGCTGGTTCAGACGATTTGAATGAAGCGGTTGTTTCTTTGGCTAATCATTACAATATTCCTCCAGAAGCCTTGACGTTTGCCGCGCAGTACATTTATTAATTGCAGTTCAACAATTCATTTAAATATATTCAAAAATGAAATACCAACATACATTCATTGCATTTGTTTTTGCGGTTATTAGCGCTGTTTCGGCGTTCGCTCAACAGAATACCGACAGCGTTGTTATTCAAGGGTATCAGTTTGCGTCAGCGTCCAAAGGAGATGTTAAAGGAGTTGTTTCCCCGACGATGGAAATCGTTCAAGACGGGGGAAAATTTGAAAAGCTGGTCGTAGAAACTGGTGAAGAATTAAACCAGGAAAAAGGCGACGAGGAAAAAGATGAAGAATTAAAAGAAACTTTGTCTCTGCTCAATCTGGCTCCCGGCGACTTTTTAGATTGCCGCTTCAAGCTGCCGGAAACGGCGTTTAACGTTAAAGCAACCATTGTTTACAAAGGACAGGATGACGGCATTAAGGGGCGTATTCGCTGGAATAAGACTTTGTTACCAGAAGATCAAGCGGTTCTGCTCAAAGTCGATGAATCAGAGCTTGCAACGGGAACGGGGCTGACACAGAAAATTATTTCTCTCGAAAAGTTTCAGCGTGAAAACGAATTGAGAATCTTTTCACTTGGCGAGTCGCTGCAGATTCTCAATGTAAAAATTACGTACTCTTATCGTATGCCCAGCTGTACAGTTGGCAATGTAACGGTAAAGCTGCTTTCTCCGGATTCTGACAAAGATGTTTTGGGTTCTGACCTTAAAATAGAATGGGCTGGAACTGGAACTTGTGATAAAGGATGGGTAACGCTTAAATACAAAGATGGCGAGGAATGGAAAACCGTTCCCGGCGCTGAATCGTTCGACCTCGGAGACGAGGGATGGAAAGACGCGTCTCACGGTCAATTCGTCTGGAAAAATCACGGATTAAAAGAATTTCCAGAACTGAAAATTGTTTACAGTGAAGACGAAAGCCCTAAACATCGCGAAGCGCGTTTAGCCGCTGCAGCTAAAGCAAAGGCAGAACAGGAAGAACAAAAACGAAAAGCGCAAGCCGACCAAATTGCAAATGAGGCGAAAAAACTTTTACAAAACAAGGAATACGATAAAGCTCTAGCTAAAATTGACGAAGCGCTGAAAATGTATCCTGATAACGACGGTTATAAACAAATCAAGAAAGGGATTGAAGCGGCAAAAGATCCCCTTTTAGTAGGAGGAGTTAAAGCGGGTGAGCGAATTGTAAAAGTTGTCAAAGGTGTAGAATTTGCGTTTCGTTGGTGTCCGGCGGGAACATTTATGATGGGGTCACCCGAAGGGGAAGACGGTCGATATCAAGACGAAACACAGCATCAAGTTACACTGACGAAAGGTTTTTGGATTATGGAAACAGAGGTAACACAGGAACAATGGCAAGCTGTTATGGGTTATCCTAGTTATATAGCAGAAAAACAACTTCCAAAGAGTAATATTTCATGGGACGAATGTCAAAAATTTTGTAAGCAATGTACACAATTGGGATTGCCTGTACAGTTACCAACAGAAGCACAGTGGGAATATGCCTGCCGAGCAGGAACTACAGGTCCTCTTAATGGTAATGGTTATCTATACACTATGGCATGGTATAAAGATAATAGTTATTCAAGAGTTCATTATGTAGCTACAAAGGATTCTAATGCTTGGGGAATTTATGATATGTTGGGTAATGTTTGGGAATGGTGCGAGGATTGGAAAGCCGATTATACAAATGTAAATGTAACAGATCCAACAGGACCTTTGAATGGTAAT
>CACXSS010000253.1:0-4596 GCA_902770245.1 uncultured Planctomycetota bacterium
TATTTCTATATATATGGAAATACCTTCAAAAAAATTAAAAACTTATGTATAACAGTAAGACCTGAAGGTGTGGGCTACGATTGAATTGTTTATCTCAACTTTCATCTTTCATCTTTTAACAATCCATATACACGCTCTTCGCTCAAAAATCACAACAATTTTCCCAAAAATAGACAATTGATTTTAAAAAAATCTATGGTATAATAAACCTGTTGTTAAAAGATAGAAAAAACTATTAACATGATAATCCAAGGAGAAAACAATGGGTAAAATTGGAATCGGATTAAATCTGGAAGCGGTTCGCACCAGCCACAAGAGTTTTGAATGGGGCGTAAATTTCGCCAAAGAACTCGGTTACGAGTACATCGAGCCGATGGTTCACTGGGGACGCGAACTGCTGTCAGAAGCGCGATATTTTCATAGCGTCTCGATGCTGGACGACCCGTTCCGCATTCGCGACGCCGTCGAAGCCGCCGGGCTGAAACTGTCGGCTTTTTCGTCCCATTCTCAGCTGTCCAAGCCGGAAATTGCGGTGGAATACCTCAAGCAGGCGGCTCGGTTTGCCAAAGAATGCGGCGCCCCGATTATCAACACGCACGAAGGACACAAACAGACCTGGACGACCGAAGAAGAAGACTTCGTTCTGATTAAGTACTCGATTATGGAAGCGTCGAAAGTCGCGTCCCGCCGGGGAATCAAAATCGGTCTGGAAACGCACCAGACGTACTCGCTCGTTCCGGACAAGTACGAACGAATCCTCAACCTGGTCGACTCGCCGTATATTGGCGCCAACTTCGACACCGGCAACGCCTATCTGGGCGGTCTGGATCCGGTCGAGCAGGTCGAGCGGTTTAAGAATCGCATTATCCACATGCACGCCAAAGACATTTCCGTGGAACAGTCCAACGCCGAACGCGGCAAAGTGATGGGCACGGCTGTCGGCTGCGCCTGCGGAGACGGCGTTATCGACTGGGAAAAGATTGTCGCGATTATTCGACCCCTGCCGCAGGACATTGTTCTTTCCGTAGAATGCGGTTCCCTCGATCAAGCCGCCAGAAGCATTGACTACCTGCGGAAAGTGGTCGGAAAGTAGGGCTGTCTGCCGTCTTTTATTTTTTTAGAACGCAGAATACGCAGACTACTCGCAGAATACGCAGACGGGCTGGGAATGTGGCGACGACGCCAACTACGTTGGCTTCGCCACGATTCCCGCCCGGTTTTTTTAAAATGGTTTTGATGGCAAACGTTAATTTAGGTAGATAGGAGTGATTGTATGCATCCACTTTATAATAAAGCGTCAATGTTAACAGAAAAGATAATCGGAGCTGCAGTAGATGTACATCATCATTTTGGTCCAGGGTTACTGGAATCTATCTATGTGAAGTGTCTGGAATATGAGCTGAACTTGCAAGGGCTTAAAACGAAGCGTGACGTTCCCGTCAAAATTGAATACAAAGGTTATACGTTTGACGAAAGCCTTCGATTGGATTTATTAGTTGAGGATTGTGTTATTATTGAAGCAAAAGCAGTTGACAAAGATTCAGAGAATATGGAATATTACAAGGCGCAAATACTATCTTATATGAAATTGTTGAACATTCCCCTTGGGCTTGTTATCAATTTTCACAATCCGCGGCTTGGTGACCGAGGAATTCGAAGAGTTATACTCAAAGACGCCGATCAACCGGATTAATGATTACTTATTCGTTGTACGCCATATTCTAACCTATCAATTTTTATCATTTTTAAAACCGCAAGCGGACATCGTGTCATAGCCCGAGCATCGGGCGTAGATGACACATGTCCGCTTGCTTCTGCGTATTCTGCGAGGAGTCTGCGATCTCTGCGTTCTTAATTTGCCGGATATGAAATCAATATCGACGCAGAAAAATATCCCTCTCCGCCCCTCTTGCGTCAAAGTGCAATTGTGCTAAAATAATATATAGCCAAAACCGTCTGGGATTGTTTGGGCGGCAGATTGACATTATTCGGTAAACCGTTGATCAGGAGCGTTTTCGTTATGGAAAGAATCATGTTCAAATCGAAAATCCACCGCGCGACTTTAACTGCGCTGAAATTGGACTACGAGGGCAGTATCGCCATTGATTCCGACCTGCTCAAAGCCGCCGACATTCTGCCGGGCGAGCAAGTTCACGTTCTCAACTGCAGCAACGGCGACCGGTTGATTACGTACGCTATTGAAGCCCCCGCCGGGTCGGGAACGATTATGCTCAACGGTCCTGCCGCCAGAAACGGCTATATCGGCGATAAAGTTGTTATTATCACCTACGCCAGCTACTCTGACTCTGCCGCTCACGCTCATAAGCCAACCGTTGTCAAGGTGGACGACCAAAACAGAGTAAAATAATACGAAATACGGGATCGGAACAGTTCTGATTCCGTTTTTTTATGTTTTTCCCCCGCCGTCTAAGGAGAATCAAAATGCCCAAGTTCAAAGAACTGGTTCGCATGTTTGTCGCTGTTGAAATCGCTCAGAAAAGCGCTCTTCAAATTGAAAAGCTCATGACGGTTTTCGCGTCCTGCGGCGCTGATATAAAGTGGGTGGAGTCCGGGCAGTTTCACGTTACGCTCAAGTTCCTCGGCGACGTCGAACGGGAAGACATGGCGTCTGTCTGCATGGAATTCCAAAAGGCGGTTAAAGACGTTCCCCCGTTTGAAATTCGAGCGATTGGCGCCGGCGCGTTCCCGAAAATCGAAATGCCGAGAACCGTCTGGGTTGGCGTGGAAGACCCGTCAAGCCAGCTTGCCGCGGCGTTTAATGCGGTTGAGGCGGCAGCGATAAAAATGGGGTTCGTTCGAGAGAACAAGCCGTACGTTCCGCATATCACGTTAGGCAGAATCCGCAAGCCGTCAGCGGCGTTAAGGGACTTGAGCGAAAAGATCGCCCAGTATCCGCGATATGACCTGGGGAAAACGTATGTAACGCATATAGACGTTCTGTCTTCTGAACTGACTCGCCGCGGTCCGCTGTACGCGGTTTTGGCAAGATGTCCGTTGAAGGGCATAGAATTCAAAGACGAAGATTGATTTTTCAAAGAATAACTAAAAAGGACGTAAAACCATGGAAGATTCGATTCTGTATATGATTGTTGCAGGCGTTCCGGCGCTGCTTGGCGCTCTCGCTCAGGGGTGGCTTAAATCGGCTGTTACAAACGGTCAAAAATATACAACCAGCATTACCGGGGCGGAAGCCGCCAGACAAATGTTGGACGCAAACGGTCTTCAGCACGTCAAAATCAACAAAATTGACGGCTTTTTGACAGATCATTATAATCCGTCAGACAAAACGCTCAACCTCAGTACAGATATTTACGACGGCTATACCGCAACCGCCGTCGGCGTTGCCTGTCATGAAGCGGGACACGCCGTTCAGGACGGAACGCATTACGCGCCGCTGGTAATTCGCAACCTTGCTGTGCCGATGGCAAACATTGGCAGCGGGGCTGGCTTGGCGATGTTTGTTGCCGGGTTGACCGCTGACATGTCAGGCTTGGCGTGGCTTGGGTTGGGGCTGTTTGCTTTTGTCTCGTTTTTCCAGCTTGTCAATCTGCCGGTTGAATATAACGCCTCAGCGCGCGGGAAAGTTTTTCTCAACAATTCCAACATTGTCGAAGGAGAAGGCGTGGGATTGGTTCGCAGCGCTTTATACGCCGCCGCGCTGACGTATGTTGCCGCTACAGTTCAGGCTGTGTTTACCCTTTTGTACTACGCAGCCGCCCTCATGGGACGGTCCAATAATCGTCGATAACAACCATTCATAATTCGCTTTTCGAGAAAGGGCGTTTTTTAGAATATTTTTCGTTTCCCATTTCCCTTAACAATTTCACCCCCCATTACATCATGAAAAGAAGAGATTTTATTGCTTTAACCGGCCTGGGAGCTGTTTTAGCGACGCTCCCCGGTTTTTCCGCCTTGGCAGACGAGCCAAAGAAAAAAGTTTTGTACTACGATTATTCGGCTGGATTCATTCACCCGCCGACGGTTGACAACGACGGCAAACTGGGCGTTTGCGGTTCGTTCCTCAAAGATTTTGGCGAAAAGAACGGCATTGAAGTCGTCTGCACAAAAGACGGCAGCGTCTTTGACGGCGACCTGTCCCAATACGCCGCGATCGTATTCTATACCAGCGGCGATCTGTACAATAAGAACGACCGCTGCCCGGGACAGCCTCTGTCAAAGCAGGGTGCGAAAAATCTTTTTGAAGCGGTTCGTTCCGGCGTTGGGTTCCTCGGATTCCATTCCGCAACGGATACGTGGTGCGTTCGCGGCCCGGAAAAATTCAAGGACGTCCCGAAGGAAAATCGCAACGACTACATCAACATGATTGGCGGCGAGTTCATCATGCACGGATCCCAGCAGGAAGCGACCGTCAAGCCGATTGACCCGGAACTGCCCTGTCTGAAAGGCTTTGAACGCCCGATTCGCCATCACGATGAATGGTACTGCAACAAGCATCTTGCCAAAGACATGCACGTTTTCCTGATGCTTCAAACGGAAGGCATGAACGGCGACTGCTATAATCGCCCGGACTTCCCCTGCGTTTGGGCGCGCAAAGAAGGAAAAGGAAATGCGTGA
>CACXSS010000253.1:4610-9496 GCA_902770245.1 uncultured Planctomycetota bacterium
GCCGGCGACTTGCTCAAGCTGGTAACCGGCAAACTCCAAATCGACCTCACGCCGAACTTTGAAACCGTTTGCCCAGACGCGGCAATCAATCACAGATAGTTTCGTGTCGGGACTCTTACTCCCCAGTAAATATCTCACGCGCTGGTTCGCAAAGTAATGGAAGGCGGTAATGAAGCGAGCGCAGCGAGCGGAATTACGCAGTTTGCCGAAGGCGAACCAAAAAGTTCGAAGCGTGCATAACAAAACGACGCAGCCGAAAACGCTCTCTGGATGTAGGTAAGGCTCTTACCTACATCTTGACGGTGAAGCCGTTCAGACAACATGGAGGCCTCCAAGAATCTTAAGAACGCGGAAAGCCACTCTGTCCCGCTGGATCGCGGCTGTGTCAGCCGCCGAAGAAATCTCACGCGCTGGTTCGCAAAGTTCGCGAAGTTTTAAAACTTTGCGTCCTTTGCGGCTACAAAATTTTTTGCGAGCTGCGCTCACGCCCACGGGTTTACACCCGTGGCTCGCCAACAGCCTATTTCTTCGCCTTCATATCTTCCCGGCGCTTTTTGATAATCTCTTCTGCGATGGTCGTTGGGACTTCCTTGTATTTTGAGAAGTTCATCGTGAACGTGCCTTGTCCTTTGGTTGCGCCGCGTAGGTCGCTGGCGTAGCCGAACATGTTCGCCAGTGGGACTTCGGCTTCAATGCGGCACGTTTTGCCGTCGGATTCGTTGTTGTAGACAACGCCGCGGCGGGTTACGAGGTCGCCGACAATCGTTCCCTGTTCTCCATCGGGAATTTCGACTGCAACGCGCATAATCGGTTCCAGGATAGCAGGCTTGGTTTTCGGGAACGTTTCACGCATACACGTTTGAGCGCACGTCTGGAACGCGCGGTCTGAGGAGTCAACTTCGTGATATGAGCCGTCGTTGACGACAATCTTCAAATTTACAACCGGGAACCCGGCAACGGGACCTTTGTTGAGCGTTGACCGGAACCCTTTTTCAATAGACGGAATGTACTGTTTGGGAATCGTTCCGCCGACGATTTGTTCTTCAAAGAGGAACGACTCTTCCAGAGCCAATTCTTCCGGCAAGACCTGCATTTCCCCGACAATATGGGCGTACTGACCCGATCCGCCGGACTGCTTTCGGTGCTTGCAATCGAATTTCGCCGTTTGCGTTGGGGCTTCCCGATAATTGACCTGCGGCTTGGAAACGACCACGTCCACATTAAATTCCCGGCGAATGCGTTCGACGTAAACGTCCAGATGAAGCTCGCCCATTCCGGACATAATCGTTTCCCCGGTTTCTTCGTTTGTGGAGACGACCAGAGTCGGGTCTTCCCGGCGGAACCTCGACAGAGCCTTGGCAAGACGGTCTGCGCCTTCTCGTTTTACCGGAGCGATGGCAACGCTGATAACCGGGTCTGGAACGTACATGTTTTGCAGAGTAACAAAATCTTTGTCCGTGCAGAACGTATCGCCAGAAGCGCACTCAACGCCAACAACCGCGACGATGTCGCCCGGCCCGGCGGACTCGATTTCCTGGCGTTCGTTGGCGTGCATGCGGACAATGCGGCTAAAGCGGCATTTTTGCCCTGTTCGCTGATTGAAATACGATTCCCCTTTGACGATTGTTCCCTGATAAACTCTCATAAACGTCAAAGCGCCGAAGGGGTCTTCAACAATCTTGAACGCCATGGCAACAGTCGGTTTTTCCGGATCGGGAGAGAGGTCAATTTCTCGGTGCGGCGGCTGAAATTCCAGGGCTTTGGGCTGACAATCCGCCGGCGAGGGCAGAAGTCGAACGACGGCGTCCAAAAGCGGCTGAACGCCCTTGTTTTTGAACGCGGTTCCCATAAAAACAGGCGTAAAATGATTGAACTGCAACGCCTGTTTCATGACGTCGTAGATAAGCTCGGATTCGACGTCTTCTTCCGCAAGCAGTTTTTCCATCAAGGCGTCTGAATACATAGACAACGCTTCCAGCAAAGCGGCGCGGGATTTTTTTGCCTTTTCCTGCAAATCAGCCGGGATTTCCTCGTATCGGAGCTTTTCGCCGTTATCGCCGTCAAAATAGATGGCTTTCATGCCGATTAAATCGACAACGCCTTTGAATGAGCTCTCTTTTCCAATCGGGATTTCCACGGGCCAGGCGTCGCAGCCGAGTTTTTCCCGCAGCTGAGCGACGACGTTGTCCGGATCCGCCCCCGTTCTGTCCATTTTATTGATGAACGCGATTCTCGGGACGTTGTATCGGCGCATTTGTCGGTCGATGGTCAGCGATTGCGCCTGAACGCCTCCGACGGCGCACAGAACGAGAATTGCAGAGTCCAAAACGCGCAGCGAACGCTCCACTTCAACCGTAAAATCGACGTGACCGGGCGTGTCGATAAGGTTAATAGACGCGCCTTTCCAGTTTACCGTCGTGGCGGCAGAGGTAATTGTAATGCCGCGTTCCCGCTCCAAGTCCATGTAATCCATTGTGGCGCCTGCGTTTGGGTCGTCGCCTTTAACTTCGTGAGTCTTGTGGATTCGACCCGCGTAGAAAAGGATTCGCTCCGACAGCGTCGTTTTGCCGGAGTCGATGTGGGCGGCAATGCCGATATTGCGAATTCGGGAAATATTGTCAAATTCTGTGTTCATATTTTGAGGCAAAAAGGCAGGAAAGCAAGGAAAAAAGGAAATCCTCTGATATATAATGACAAAACAGCCCAATTTACCAGATTTTTAAGAGTGCAAATTATAGCATAAAATCCTTTTTTGTCAAGAAGTTTAGGAATCTTTTTTTGATAGAAATAGAAAAAGTGTATAAGAATAAAAAGAGCTGCCAGAATCAAAAATTCTGACAGCTAAATTGGAAAGATTGTTTTGTCTTAACGCTTTTGATAATGGGCGCGATAGGTAGTCTGGAAAGACTGCTGATTCGTTCTGTAAACCGGTCTGTTGTAAGACGTTGTCGGCAATGTAGCAGGCGTGGCAGACGGAGCAGGCTGAGCCGGCGGGACAAAGGAGTCGTTTGTTGGCGCTGTTGCGGGGACAGCGGCGGGAGGTTGAGCGGGCGCTGCGTCAGCGGGGGCATATTCGACAGTTCCCGGGTTTGTCGTTGCGCCGTTAAAAGCGGAACCAGAACGATAATTCGGCGTACAATTGTACGGGTTGGCGTAAACCGGACCGCAGTTATCGTACGGCGTGCAGCCCAGTCGGCAGCCAACGTTCAATCCCAAAACGATGAGTACGGCTGTTAAAATAAGTTTTTTCATGTTTTAATCCTCTGATTAATTAATTCGGAATTGGCGGCTGAGAGTTGTACGAGTTTGGGAATCAACTCCTTAGCTCCTAACGACTCGGCGGCGCCATAATGGCGAGTTGCGAAAATCGCCTATGGCGCTATTCGCTACATTACATATAAATACTATCGTCCGTATAATCTGAAAAATTGAAAAAAAGCGTCTTTTCGGTAGATTTTTTAAAAAATTCTTAAAATTCCCTGGAAATATCTAAAGTCGCAAAGAAAAAATGTTTTTTTTGTTCGGAATTTGGTAATTTCGTGAAAGTTTAACGATTGTAGGGACGATAACGATTGTAACGACAAATCCAGTTGTGGATTATGCAGCGTTGAAACCAACAGAATAAAACAAGTTCCTTCCTGCTAAAATCCTTGGAAAAAGAGTTACATGTTTCCTTAATAGAAAAGGGATAAAAAAATGACACGACAATCAAGATTCATCACCGCGCTTATTGGAATGGCTGGGCTGGTCATTTCCTTAGGCTGCACACCACAGCACCCGTTCTATCTGGGCGCAGAGAAACCGGTTCCCAGCGCTGCGGTAACCGCGTCAACCAAAATTGAGTATCCGGACACTGAGGTTGAATCGTTAAACGAAGTCAACCTGGCTCAGTCGCCGTACTCGCTGACCAATTCCAACCCCAAAGAAATTTGGGACCTGACCTTGGAAGAAGCGATTCGCTACGCTTTGGAAAACAGCAAGGTCATGCGTAACCTCGGCGGCGTCTCCTTCAGCTCGAACGGCTCGATGGGAGTTCCAAGCTCGCTGACCTCAAATCCGGCTTCCGCCATGACGGTTTGGAACCCGGCAATTATGGAAACCGACCCCCGCTACGGCGTTGAAGGCGTTTTGGCTGACTTCGATGCAAGCTGGAACACCAACACCTACTGGGGCAAGAGCTATACACAAAACACTCGTTACAGTTCAGACCTTCACGACGTTGTCAAAGGCGACTCTGGAACGTTCCAAACGTACATTCAGAAGACCTGCGCCACAGGCGGTACGTTTACCGTTGGTCATAACGTAACCTATACTGCAACCAACGAACAGAGCACCTACGGCTACCGTTACCCGTCCTGGTGGACTTCCTCAATCTCCCTGGAATTCACCCAGCCGTGGTTACAAGGCGGAGGCGTCCAGTTCAACCGAATTGCTGGTACACACGCATCGCCCGGATATTACAACGGCGTTATGATTGCCCGAATCAAGACGGACACCGCGTTGTGCGACTTTGAATCGAGCGTAGAAGGCATGGTTTACGACGTTGAACGCGCTTACTGGGAACTGTACTACGCTTATCGTTTGCTGGACACAGTTCTGGCTGGACGCAACAGCGCCTTGCAGACATGGCGTCAGGTTTACGCGAAGTACATCATCGGTCATACTGGCGGTTCCGCTCAGGAAGAAGCCCAGTCTCGTCAGCAGTACTTCCAGTTCAGAGCGTCTGTTGAACGCGCCTTAAGCAACCTTTACGGAACAGAAAACAAACTTCGATATATCATGGGCTTGACGACCACCGACGGTCGACTCATCCGCCCCTCAACCGAACCGACCACCGCGCGCATTGTCGCCGACTGGGAATCCTGGCACTGCGAAGCTCTGGTTCG
>CACXSS010000254.1 GCA_902770245.1 uncultured Planctomycetota bacterium
CTCTAATGGCTGTTAGAGGAGTACCGGTATATATGTGTCCTGATGAATTAGGATGCGGTTTTGTAAGAAAGACTACTAGAGAAGAGCTTGAAGCAATGGACACTCATGAGATGAGTAGAGAAATCATGGATGGGGTTAACGGATTGTTTGAAGGATTCTTTGGGGTAAAACTATAGTGTGGAAGAGAATTATCTACTACGATACTAAAGAGAATGATGGATTAGTGATTCAAGGAGGACGCTATGCTTGCTTATAACAAAACATATAACGAATTTTGCAGTGATATAAACGGCGGTATCATTGTGTCTCAAATACAGTCAGCCTTGAATCGCAGTTTCTCGGATAGCGAGAAAAAAGCTTTCAAAGTATCGCTTAGTTCCGTGAAGAATGCACTGTCAAATGTCTATATTCCGTCCGGAGCACAGGTGGGACTGGAACTCAATGTACCACTTACAAATAAAAGAATCGATTTCATCATTGCAGGAGAAGAGTACCTGTTCTCAGCTTTGAAACTGCATGCTTTTTTGATGACAGCATACATGCTCTGTGAGGCATTCGCAGGCGGAGGAAGCTCCCTTCCCGAAAGACGGGCTGCGAGCGCACGATCTTTTTCTCCTTTTTGCTGAGCCTCTTTTACTCGCTGTTTCATTACCTCGATTTGAGACGGCTTTTTGGTTTGAGCGAACGCTCGTTCCCCCGCCGCTGTTACAAGACAGCACGTCAGAGCTAACAACAGGTATAAAGTTAATCGTTTCATTTATGATTCACGAATAATTATTCGGTTACGAATTTAATCTCAAAAATCTCGCCGCTGCGCGATGCGCCAAACCATTTGTCGCCGACTTTGCAGGGAGAAACGGATACGGGAGCCGTCGGCTCCGCCCGGCTTACGATTTCGCCGGATTCCAGATTGATCAAAGCCGCCGAACCGTCCGCCGCGCACAACAAAGCGGTTGCACCGTCAAATCCCGGTTCAACCTGAACTGTTCCGATGGAATCGAGAGCCCAAAGGGCTTTTCCAGCAGAATCGAGAGCTGTTACAGTCCCGTTTTTCGACGCCGCCAATACAACGGTTCCGTTCGTCCACAATCCGGATAGCTGAGCGGAATCGACGTCCGCCGCGTCTGTTGCTTTAGCGCTTTGAAGCGTCGATTTATCCAATACGTTCAACCCGCCGTTGTCTGTTACAAACAGGACATTGTCTTGGCAAACGGCAATATCCGAGCAAACCGGGGAATCCAGTTCAGCCGCCGCGTTTTGCGACAGCGCCGCTTTAAGAGCGGTGTCCGTCTTCTTCAGTTCAATTGCGTATATTTTCGCGCCGGAGCTGGCAACCATTTTAATTTTATCAAACGGTTTGGAAACGACCCAGTCGCACTTTTCGCCAGCGTTCATGTCGATAACAAACGGTTCCGCTTTGACGTTGCCGTTAATTGGGCTGACAACTGCAATCTGACCGTTTTCAAATGGAATGACAAGGAAATTACCGATTATCTGCATGTTTCCTGCAATGCGCTGTTTGAACATGGCGACTCTGCCAAAACGGAGAGGATTGTTGAGTCGTTTGGCTTCTTCCGGATTGAGAACCAGCAGTTCTTTCATGCTCTTTCTGCCAACGCAGACGACAACGCCGTTGGGGAACCGCACCGCCTGGGGAATGCCTCCCAGCACGTCGCCGGGCTGAACGGCGCAAACCGGCGCCGTCATAATCGCTCCCTTGGCTGCGTCCTCGGCTGTACAGGTAAACAGACCCCCGTGTTCGGTAAGAACTTCAAACTTCCCGTCGACAACGTTGAGCGCGCCGACAATCTGATCGTTGAGCAGCGTCTGCCAGCACATTGCGCCGTCGCGTTCCAAATGGGAGGAAACGAGAACCGGCTGAAGGTCGCGAACATGGAAAATCGTTTTTCCAATGACAACCGGCGGAACGGTCGACACGCAGGGACCGTTTTTCGTCCAGCCTGCCTTCAGACGCCCGGTGGACGACAGAATGTCGAACATGGTGAGCATGTTGTCGACCTTGTACGCCTTGGCGCTGGTCAGAGCGCAGAAGGACGTCAGGTTTTCGTCCGGCTCCTGGTCAGGCGCGTATTGAGCGATGAGCTTAAAGGGCGTTTCCGCCGCCTGAAGCTCGTAGATGTTCATAATGCCGCGGTGCGAGCAAAGCAGCGCTCTGCGTTCGCGAATCAGCGGAGCCGCGTTGACGTGTCCTTTCATCCTGTCGGTCTGAACCGGGTCTTGAGCGTACGCGCCTTCCGAATCCGGCAAAACGGAGAAGAAGCGAACTTCGCTGTAGTTGGCGTCTACATTGACAGGGACGATGAGATAATCGCCAATCAGTTCCGGCGGAGCGATAACGTCCCCGCGGGAATGCCCGAGGTATATCGTCCGGACGCATTTTTTATCCGCCGTCGAAATGACGAACAGGTTTGTATGTTCGCCCGGCTGATACAGCGTTCCGGTTTTGGAATCGTAACAGGCGCCGACTGTAATATTTTGCGGCAGCTGATAGTACCCAATCTGTTTGCCGGAGACGATGTCCAAAACGTGAATGCGCCCGTTCTTCTGGGAAACGAAAATGTTGTTTTGCGTTACAAGCGGGAACGCCGACCCGGCGGCGCCGACTTCGTCCAGATTAAACGACCATTTCAACGAGCCGTCTTTGCTGCTGCGGCGCTGAATGGAGTTATTTTTGCCCAGCATGATAAAGTCGGAACCTGACGCGCTGGAAACGTACGTCGGTGGGAAGGAGACGGCTGTAAAGTTGACGTCTGACCCCATCGGACACGTCCATTTAATTTGACCGTCTTTGGCGCTCACGCCGTACAAATCGCGGCCGGGAACAAGCAGAATCTGTTCCGCAACGCCGGAAACGTCGTTTTCCTTTATGGACTGCATAAGCAAAACGCCAGACGTTTGAGCCGCCGATTCGGATGTAACAGCCGGGACGTCTTTTTCAACAAAGGCAACGGACTGGCTTTCAATGGCGGAAACCTTGAGCGTTTCGTCCAGAACGCGCTTGTCCGTTCTGAGCAAGGGGTGATTCTTCAAACATTCGTCACGCAGCTTGTACGCGCCGACGGAATCGTTTTCCGCAATCTTTTTATCCATCGCTTCCAGACACGCCTTTAAGTCGTCCTCGCACTTGAGCTTGTCTTCCGCTTGAGAAATCAAAGCGTTGAGATTGGCGGTGAGCGTTTTGGGTCGCTTGGATTCTGGAACGTGTTTGTCAAGCAGCGTCATCGATTCCTTTGCCGCCGCGAGCTTTTCGGCATCCGCATTGGCGAACGCCTCGTTTGCCAGATTCTCGGCAATTTTCGGCAGAAGAGACGCCAGTTCAGACGGGGCTTCGTTCGGGAATTCGTTTACAGACGTAATTTGTGACAACGCCGTTTTGACTTCGCTCAGAGAACGCGTCCAGTTAGTTGACCCTTCCACCGCGTTTCGCATTTGAGCCAGACCGCGGTGAACTTTGGCGATTCCGGCTTTTTCGTGTTTGGGATACGAGTCGATAAACTTGCCAAACATTTCAATCGACTGCGTATAGGAACCCTGCATGTACGCTTTTTCGGCGTTCTCGAAAGCGTCGTCTCCCGACTGACCGACCAGCGCAAACCAGAGCGCAACGCCGAGAATGCACAGACCTAACAGCGTTCCGCCGCCGATGAGCATGAGCTTGGAATCCCACGGGTTTTCTGCCGCCGCTTTCTGCTGTTTTTTGACTTCCGCCTTGACCTGCTGCTGCGTTTTCGGCTTTACGCCAAAGGCTTTTTGAACATTGCCAAACAGCTTGGCAAGCCCTTTTTTCTTTTTGGGAGCGGACTGCAAAACGCCGCCGGAAGCCAACGGATCGGAATCCATCGCCGCTGACAACGGGTCGTCTGCCGGAGCGGCGCCTGTTCCGCCGTCGCCCATCAAGTCGTCCAGAAGTGAATTCCCGCCGCCGGAAAGACCGAGTTCTTCTTCCAGCAAAGACGTCTCAGACTTTTTCGGAGCCGGTTTGGACTGTGGAGCCGGTTTGGGTTGCTGAGCCGGTTTGGAAGCCGGTTTAGGCTGCTGAGCGGCTGGCTTGGGAGCCGGCTTGGGCGCGGGTTTCGGAGCGGGTTTGGGAGCAGAACCGGGTTCCGGCGCCAAGCCGAGTTCTTCTTCTAAAGACTTTGTCGACTGCTTGGGCGCAGGCTGCGGTGCGGGTTTAGGAGCGGGCGCGGGTTTGGACTGGGGTTTGTCGTCAATAACCAGCGAAAGCTCGTCGTCCTCTTGCGGCTTCGCTTCGACAATGGAATCGATAATCCCGTTTGCCTGTCGGCGGGTGAGGTACTCTTTTTCAATGAGCAAGTCCGCGACTTTTTCTGCTGGCAGAGGTTTGCCTTTTGCAGTCGCCTGTTTGGCTTGCGCGACAAGCTGAGCGATAATCTTTTCTTCGACGAGGTCTTTCCCGGCAAGGATATCTAAAAATTGTTCTGCTGTTTTCATTTGGAATAGTGCTTAGTGCTTAGTGCCTAGTGCTTAGTGCGTAGTGTTTATTTTTTAGAACTTAGCGCCTAGTGCGTAGTGGGAGGATCGCTTTGCGTCCTATGCACTATGCACTATGCACTAAGTACTTTTTATTCATCGCTGCTTGTCATGGTTAGCTGGACTTTGTTCATGCCGGCAGCGCTGCCGGCGTCAACCGCCCTGACGACGTACTCGTAATCGCAATCGTTATCCGCTTCGATTTTCAAACTGTTGGCTCCGTTTTTGCGCTCTTTGAGTTTGGAAATCAAATCCTGATAGCTGGGGGCTTCAACGCTTTCGACCCAGATTGTATTGTCACTTTCAATTTTGACGACAATAGCGCCGTCGTCCTCGTCTGTTTGGACGATATTTTGAGCGGTTTCCG
>CACXSS010000255.1 GCA_902770245.1 uncultured Planctomycetota bacterium
ATCGACTAAAATACATTTATTAAAAATACAAAGGAAATCAAGTCTTGCCAATAATGCAAGTATGAAAAATAAACAATCGGTGTGAATCCGTCTCATCCGCGTTTTCCGTGTGGGACTTAATAGACCCTAAATAAACCTTATTTTAGCTCACAGGTACGGACTTGCCGGAAGAACCTTAAAAAGTGTACAAAAAAAGGAGAGCAGGGGTTCCGCTCTCCTTTTACGCCTTAGAGTTAAAAGCGATTATTTTTTATCCAGTTCCGCCTTGAGCTTTTCCGCTTCTTGACGCATGTTGAACGTCGGGGTGGCTTCAAGCGTTTTGCTCAGGATTTCCTTGGCTTGCTTAATGCCTTCCGGCGCTCCCTTGGCGTTCAGAGCGGCGCAGAGATAGTAGGCAGTGTCTGGAGACATGCGTCCGCCGGAGAGCTGGAGACTCTGCTGCAATGCTTTAAGCGAATCGTCAACAGCGCCGTTTTTGAATAGAACGTATCCCAAAGTTGAGAAGGTTTCCGGCTGACGGCCGAATCTCTGAGCGTTAACGCCAGCGTATTCGACAGCGCGTTTGAGGTCGTCTTTATTGCCGGTTTCGCAAAGAGCCAGAGCAATGTTGTTAGTCGCGGCAAAGTTGCTGGGCGAATTCGCCAAAATCTTGTTGTACAGTTCAATAGCTTTGGCGTAATCTTTTTTAACCAGAGCGAAGTTTCCGCGAAGAAGCATGGCAGCTTCGGATTTCGGGTCAAGTTGAAGCGCGGCGTCTGCCTGACCAATAGCCTGATCAATCTTATTGATCATTTGAGACCACTGAGCGGCAGCCAAACGAGTGTTGAGATCGCGCGGAGCTTTTTCCAGAGCTTTGGTCATGTACGTGGCAGCCATGTTCTTTTCGCCTTTTTGCTGATAGAACATCGCAACGATAGCTTCCGGGGTAAGAATGTTCTTTTCGATCTCTTTGGCTTTGGCGAGCTGAGCAATAGCGTCGTCAGCTTTGTCCATGTTCAGATAAATGCGGGCAAGTTGCTGCATGGCGCCAACGTTTTTCGGATCGCTTTTCAGATAGCTTTCCATGTACGCTTTCGCCTGTTCAAACTGACCGCGGCGTTCCAGAACCATCGCCATGCCAGCGTTGAACTGACGAATCATGGCGCTCTTGCGCTGAGCGTTGCCCTGGAAGTTTTTCAGCAAGACGCCAGCTCGCTGGAAAAGAAGATCCGCTTCGGTAACGGAGCCGTTGCCAAGATTGTAATCGCCGAGGAAAATATAGGCTTCCGGATCGGCGGGGTTGTTCTTGACGCTGCGTTCGATAAGCATACGGGCGGCAGGTCCGTTATTTTGAGGATTGATCTGCAAAGCCAGTTTCGCAAGCATCAATTCAGCCGGAGAGAATTCCGGGTGCGATTTTCGAGCTTCTTCGAATTTTTTCAAGGCGCCTTCAATGTCGTTGTTTTGAAGGGCTTTAAGACCGTCTTGAATTTCGGGGATTTGTTGGGCGCTGTCAGAGACTTGAGCCGCGCCGGTTGTTTGAGGAGCTTCTGGCGACGAGAGCGCGCCCCCGTCTAAGGTGTCTGCAAAGACCATTCCACACATCGCGGTCAGTGCAATCAGCGCAAAAGCGCTGCTCAGCAGTTTTTTCATCATGGTTCCTTTCTTTATAATACTGATTTTGCTAAAAAAATCCAACGTAATTGATAGGTTTATACCAAATTAATTACTTATTGACAATATCTGTTTTTCGGAATTTTATTAAGCATTTTTTTACTTCATTATTACTTAAAACGATGAAAAAAGAAAATAGTTCGTGTAATTATCGAAAAGTTCCCAAAATTTTTCTCAAAATACCATCAAATATAAAAAATGGACGCGGATATAACAGTTTTAAGGGTTATATCGGCGTCCTTTTTAGGGAGTGGGGAATAGGGAATAGGGAGTGGGGGAAATTTGCTAAGACGCTTGCGTTCTATTCCCTGCTCCCTATTCCCTAAGTTATTACTGGACGTTGAGCATTTCGTGGAGAATCGACAACGACGCCTGAGAGACTCCGCAGCCGCGGTCGTTTGGCGCCAACATCATTTTATAAATTTCGTAGTCAATATCGTCGTTGAGCTTGACAACGCGGCTGTCGCACCAGGACGTATTGACGCCGCCGGGGTGAAAACTGCTCGGACGAGCGTAAGCGTCGGCGGTAATCGCATTTCGACCGGTTTGACTGCTCATCTTAACGCCTCGATAATCCCAGTTCAGAGCTTGCGACGTACCCATCGTATTAGGATTGGCGCTGAAAAAAACAAATCCCTGCCAGGAAATGTTGGCGTCTGGTCCCCACATGTACGCCTGATTGTTTTCTGACGTCATAATTGTAGAGGACAAACCATCGTTTGACGTGATGAAATCCAGCGTTTGTTTGGTCGGACGTTTGTTGTTCTTTATTTCTAAATCAAGGAAAACGCCTGCATCGCGGCTTGTTCCCGTTGTATTGCCGCAATTGGCAACATAGGAAAGATGTGGGTCAATCTTATCCGGTCGAGCGTCTGCCGGGCAAATCAGGTACAACAGGCAGGCAGTATCCTGAATGCCTTCGACCCATTTCTTTTCCAGCGCTCCTTCGTTGAAGAACGGCAGCAACGCGGCAACCCAGGAACCATTGACTTTCTGTGAACTGGTTTTTACGCTTTGAAACTGATTCTTCCAGCCGGGGAAATAACCATACCGGGTGATATACTCCATCGTCGCCAGATTGGTTTGCTTGATATTGCTGGTGCAGCGCGCCTGTCGAGCGCGGTCGCGAGCCGCCGTTGTTGCCGGAATGGTCAAGGCAATAAGAATGCCGATAATCGAAATTACAACCAACAACTCAACCAGCGTAAAAGCCAGACGATTCGATCGTGAAACAGTCGGCTTGCGGTTTGAGGAAATCTGACATTTGTACATTATCAAGTTCTCCTTGAATGAAAAGTGAGAAAACGGTTATTTAAAGTTGCTCCGGCAAGTCCGTATCGGAGGATAAGCCGATAGCTATTAGCTTGAGTTTCCAAAGTTCTATGTTGATAGTTTTAAAGCCAGTAGTTGATATTTAAAGCTGGCAGCTAAAGGCTGGCAACTAGAAGCTAATCTCGCAACTATTATTATTTTGCATAAAAAATCGCTCTTGTCCAGTTAATTTGAGTAAAAAATCGCCCTTATTTTCAGAAAAAATCAAAAATTTTTTCGAAAATCTTAAAAAATACGCCGATAGGGGCTGGCAGAAACTGAAAATTTGGTACAAAATAGAATATGGAGTTTTTGTTATCAGGAGTGATGAACTGAAAAACTCTAACTGCAATGAACAATTTGGATAATTGACATTTGGTTTCTTTTAATTACTAATTGTTATTGCTGTATTCATACGATAATACAATCGGGCAAAACTACTCATATAATCATCGAAGTTTGAGGTGAACAATGACTTTTAAAACCGTAACGCGGAATTACATTCGAAATTCTTCCCGTCGCGCCTTTACGCTGGTTGAATTGCTGGTCGTTATCGCTATTTTGGCGATTTTGATCGGCTTGATGCTTCCGGCTATTCAAAACGTCCGTGAAGCGGCTCGACGTATGCAGTGCACCAACCAGCTGCGTCAGCTTGGTGTAGCTTCCCACAGCTACCATGACACCCAGAAAAAACTCCCGCCGTCCTGCCACAAGGTTTCCTCTGGCGATGGCAGCGGACAGACAGAAGACAATCTTCAGCCGATCGGCTACAGCTGGATGGTTGACATTCTTCCGTTCATGGAAGAAACCGCCCTGTACGATCAGTTTGACGCCAAGCAGGGTTCTCCTAACGACGCTGATTCTGACGAAGAAGTTCGCGAAGGCATTAGCCGTCGTATGAAGGGCTTTATCTGCCCCAGCTCCAGCCACCAGCCGACTGGTCTTATGGACAGCGACGACGAAGACAAGCAAGGCATTACCAACTACGTAACCATGGGAGCCACCCACGCTGAATCCCTTAAGCTGGCTGTCGAAAAAGGCTCCAAGGGCTGCAATTACGATCAATCCGCCACCAAACCGGATGGAGCTTTGTATCCTGGATCCAAAACCACTTTGGAAAGCATTAAAGACGGTACCGCCAACACCATTTACACATGCGAAACGACTGACGAATTCCGTCGTTGGGCTGTCGGCGCGGACGCTTCCGTAGTCGCTCTGCCGACCAGCGGTTCTGGCGCTTCCAAGACCATCAACTTCATCAACAAGGGCGAAGGTCAGAACTTCAAGTATGCCGCCATTACCGGTTATGA
Source organism: uncultured Planctomycetota bacterium (assembly GCA_902770245.1). GTDB lineage: Bacteria > Planctomycetota > Planctomycetia > Pirellulales > Thermoguttaceae > RUG11551. The sequence continues at coordinate 4,275 of CACXSS010000255.1, forward strand.
AATTGGTAAATTCAATGACGAAACCACCATTAAAAAGGAAAACCGTATTAGCTATCTGAGCTGGAAATATGACGATACTGAATACTCCAGCTCCAATGGTTACGTTGACGTTGTTTCCGAAAAGGCGACTGGTTCCATCGCCGGCGCTCCGACCGAAGCCTCCGATCAGGTTCGCAAGGGTGTCAGCTCCTATCACAACGGCGTTATCGTTCACGGTCTGTGCGACGCTTCCGTTATGAACATCAGCTCCGAAGCTGACCCGCAGATCTACATGTTCATGACGACTGCCAACGCCGGCGACCCGTCAGAAAAGCCAGAGTAATGAGTTTAGCATCTGTTGGGACGTTAATGCAAAACCTGATTGTTTAGCGTAACGTCCAACCGGAAAGCCCTTGAATGCAACCGCGTTCAAGGGCTTTTCTTATGGAGTGCGACGACAAGCCGTCGCTTTTACAAGAATCACGTCGAGAATTATGTAAATGTATTTCGTGCTGGTAACGTGCGAATTTCCATCGACAGATTATTCAATTTCGGCTCTTCCGGCAAGTCCGTACCTGTGAACTAAAATAGGTTTATTTAGGGGCAATTAGTCCCACACGGAA
>CACXSS010000256.1 GCA_902770245.1 uncultured Planctomycetota bacterium
ATCGTGGCGTAGCTAACGTAGTTAGCGTCGTCGCCACATTCCCTGTCCGTCTGCGCTCTCTGCGAGGAGTCTGCGTACTCTGCGTTCAAAAATAAAAACTATCTATTTTCGCATCCCAAGAATTATCGCACCCGAGCGCTGCGCCTTGGCGCCGCTTTTGTACTTGAGAGCTTGTCGTCCAGAAGAGGTTTTGGTCTTCTGTATCAAGCTGCGCTTGAGGGGTTGAGCGATTCGATTAATTAAAAAAGCGAGAGTTCCGCTAACGCTTTCCTCTCGCGCTTCGAAAAAATGTCACATAATCAACGAGGAACGCGAAGCGCAACTCCTCACTCCTCCCTCCTAACTCCTAACTTTTTTTCTCAAATACAGCACGGCAACGCCAAGAATCAGCAGCGCCCAGGTTGACGGTTCAGGAACGCCTGGACCGGGAACGTCGCCGTATATGGACGCGTAAACCGTATTGCCGCGAACGAACAAGTCCCAATAACTGTCGCTTTCAGGCGTCAAAAGTCCATTCCAGAACGAGTCGTTTTCGTAACCGTCGCTAAAATCGCCGCTTGAATTGACGATAATTGGATACTCAGCGCCCGGTTTGTAGGAACCCATAATCAATTCTAAAATGGAATTGGAATCGATATTAAACGAACTGGCGGTAAGCTTATCCATTCCTGTTTCGTCTTGTTCGAGTAACAGCGTTGCGCCTGCTTTGAGTTCGTACTCTCCGCCGAAACGCGCTTCGCCGATGGGCGACATTACGCCGTCGCCGCCGGTTATGTTGTCTAAAAGCCCCATCGCTGTTACAGGAACGTTGGTGGTAACGGAATCGATGCCCATGCCATACAACGCGTTGACTCTGTCGGGATTGTCAACCGTCCAGGTCATAACGGTAATGCCGTTGTCGTGAAGTTTTTGGATCATTTCCGGCGTAATGGGAGCGGCTTCCAGGTCAACGTATGTCGTATCAAGTTCCCCGAGAGTGGCAATGATTCGGTCAGCGTACTGATCGACCGTTTCAGAGCTGTTTTTTGTGCAAAGCCAGGCGGCTTTTATTTCCGGAGCCAGACGGCGACATTCTTTAATAGCGTTTTCGGAAAAGGCGATAATCGTCGTTTCCTTTTCCATTCCTCTTTCACGAATGGCGGCGATTGTATCCGCTTCCAGACCGTCCTGTTTGAGTTCAATTACCGGAGCGCAGTTCGTTCCATTTAACAGGTCGAGATACTGATCCAGCGTCGCCACTTTTTCGCCTCTGAATTCCTCGCCTTTCCAGACGCCGAAGTCCATTGTGAGAAGTTCTGCCAACGTGTAATCGGCAATGCGTCCGGTAACGGGATTGCCATTGGCGTCGCGAACGTTTCTCTGAAGGGTCGCGTCGTGCTGAAGAACCAGATAGCCGTCTTTCGTGCGATAGACGTCGCATTCTGCGCCTTGCGCCCCGGATTCAATACAGGAACGGAACGCAGAAAGCGTGTTTTCCGGGGCAACGGAGGAATTCCCGCGATGTCCAACCACCGGCGGGACGTCTGTACCGGCGCTGGAATTACCCGGCGAAAAGACCGAATCCGGCTCGAGCGAAATTCCGCCGGTCATATAGCCTAAAAGATCAACGCGACCGGAAGAAACGGTCAAAGAGCGAATGTCAATCGCTCCGCCTGCCGCTTCGTACAGCTGCAAAGCGCCGTCGCCTGTCTTTATAACTTCTCCTGTACTGACGATCTTGTTGGAATCAGAGAAAGACAGCTTTACAGGAGCTACGCGGACATTAGCGTTGAATTCCAGCGCTGCGTCTGATTCTACCGTTATTGGACCTGCAGTTTTATTGGCTAAAGCGGTAAGCGCGCCTCCGGTCATCTGCAGCGTACCTGCTGAAACGGTTGTTTCGCCGGTATTTGTATATGCGCCGGAGAGCGACAGCGTTCCAGAGCCGGTCTTTGTAACAGCGCCAGTTCCAGAAATGGCGTTACTGAACGCTTGGTCCGATTCGTGAGCGAATTCCAAATTCGAGTTGTTTACAACCTCGCCGGTTCCCAGCGTGCCCGATCCGGTCAGTTTGATAGCGCCTTCTGAAATGGTCGTCTTGCCGGAAATTGCGTTGGCGGCGGTTAATTCCAGAGTTCCCGCGCCTGTTTTTACAATAGCAGACGGCTTGGAAGTCCCATTGCTGTTGACCAACGGATCTGCAATGATCGCGGAAATAACAAGATCGGAAACGTTATCATTAACAGACGCATCGGAACTGGTAATTTCTCCAACATTGATTGTCGAAACCGAAGTTCCGGCGTTTAGCGTATCGCTTTTTGCGCCGAAAGCAATTGTAGCGTTGGGCATGGTCGGGTCTGCGCTGAACGTAATCGGCAATCCGGCGGAGCCGTCGCTGCTGCGCTCGACTGTAATGTTGTGCAGCTTGTAAGCCTTCCACGTCGCGTTGCCGTCCGAGGCGTACAGACTAGCGCCATTTCTCAATACGAGATTTTGCAGGTAATTATAGTTGGCGCCTGTGTTGATAATCTGCCCGCCGTCTGCAACAATAGCCAGCTGCGAATCGGTATGAGCGTTAACGATGACGTCCTGAACTGCAAATTCAAGAACAGCTCCGTTGTTAACTGTAACAGTCTTTCCCGCAGCGTTGTTCGCGCCAAAGGCAGACGCCGTTCTGTTGTTGCTGGAAGAACCGGCAGTAACTTTGACCGTTCCTTCGTCAATTGTCAAATTCCCTGTAAACGTATTGCCGGCGTTTTTCAGTTCCAGCGTACCCGCGCCAGTCTTGACAATCTCAGCAGGTTTTTTAGTTCTGCCGTCAATGTTCGCGTCAACAATTTTGGCAGAAACAAGAATGTCTGTAGCAGTATCAGAAGCCCCGTTTGCGCTGGTGATATCTTCAACATAAATGGAAACCGGGACGGTAGAAATCTTGTCAGTAATCGCTCCAAATGAAAATACAGCGTGATCGTTGTTTGCGCCGGTCAGCGATACCGCAGACGCCGCTGCATCGCCGCTGCGTTCAACCCGGATGTTTTGAATCTTGTACGCTTCCCAGTTCGTGTTTCCATTGGCAGCGTGCATGTTAGCGCCATTTTTTAACGTAACATTCTGAAGGAAGTTAAAATTGGCGCCGGAGTTAGTAATCTTTCCACCGTCTACAACAAAAAGAACCTTTGTATCGGCATGAGTGTCGCACATAACGTCCTGAGCCGCAAATTCAAGAGTGGCTCCGCTGTTGATCGTTACCTTTCTTCCTTCAACGTTGCTTGCCCCCAAAGCGGATTTTGTTCTGTTATCTTCATTTGAACCGCCAGTAACCTTGACAGTTCCAGCGTCAATGATAAAATCCCCTGTAAATGAACTGTTAATATTACTCAGTGTCAGCGTTCCTGTTCCGCTTTTTATAACCTCGCCGGTTCCGGAAATCAGGTTGGAGCTGGTTTGATTGGACGTGTGAGCAAATTCCAATGTTGCATTGTTGATAATCTCGCCGGTTCCCAGCGTACCAGCGCCGGACAGTTTGATCTTTCCGGCATTAATGGTCGTCTTGCCGGTAATGGTATTGGCGGCAGTCAATTCCATGGTTCCTGCGCCCGTTTTAACAATTTGGGTTGGAGCTGAAACGGCATTTTTGGTTGTGTGTATGGGATTCGCGATGACAGCTGAAATAATAAGGTCAGACGCATCGTCAACGAAACCGTCTGCGCTGGTAATTTCACCCACATTGACGGTCGAAATCGAGTTGTTGTCTTTAGCTTTGATTACGTCGCTGATATCGCCGAAAGCGATCGTGGCGTTAGCCTGCCCTGCAACAGCGGTAATAGTAACCGGCGAGCGGTCAGACCTGTCGCTGCGTTCAACGTTCACGTTATGCAGCTTGAAAGCCTTCCAGGTAGCGTTGCCGTTAGTAGCATTGAGTTGAGCGCCATTTTTAAATGTAACGTTCGTCAGGTAATCGTAATAGGCGCCTGAGTTGGAGATCGTTCCCCCGTCTACAACAAAGAGAAGCGGATTAGCGGTGTGAGCGTTAGTAAAAATATCCTGATTCGCCAAAATCAACTCGGCTCCGCTGTTGACGTTAATTGTTCTGCCAGACTGAACTGCGCCTAAAGCAGAATTCGAGCCGGAAAGTTGTGGGGTTATCTTAATTGCCCCAGCGTTAATGTAAACGTTTCCGGTAAAGCTGCTGCTGCCCTTGGACAGCGTCAGCGTTCCGTCGCCGGTTTTGTAAAGCGAACCGGAACCAGACATTGAATAATCATACGATTTTGCCCCAGAAAGCTGGAACTCAACGCCGTCAGCCCCGATGGCAATATTGGCGCCAGGAACCGTAGCGTCTGTGTACACAACCGGGGCAGCAAAACTGACGCCGGCAAACAGAACCAACGCCGCAACCCAAGCTCCTGTTAAAACACGAAATGACGAAATTTTCAGACTTGAATGATTGACCATATTTTTTTCTCCGTTGACAGGGGAATAATGATTTCGGCTGCGAACGCTTGATCGCCGATACAATCGGACGAATATTATATTCGCATTATATATATTATAATCGATGTTTTGAGATTTTAAAGCGCTGGAAGGAGATTTTTTAGAGAATTATTGTTAAAATAGGAGACTTGTTCGGCGGCTGAAACAGCCGCGATCCAGCGGAGCAGGACGGCTTGCAGCATTCAAGAGTTTTTGGATGCTGCCGCCGCTCCGCTTAATGGAAGGCGGTAATGGAGTTCGCCAACGGCGAACGGAATTACGCATTCGCCGTCTGGCGAACATAAACGCCGCGTAGCGTGCATAGCGCCGCGATGCATCCAACAACCTTCTCGGATCGCGAGCGATAGCTCGCCTATTTCTTTTGCGGACTTCGTCCGCGACCCGGTACGGTTTCCGGCTGCGA
>CACXSS010000257.1 GCA_902770245.1 uncultured Planctomycetota bacterium
GTTTGCTCGTATTGACGATCTGTCAAAACGGATGAAGAGGGACTCGAACCCCCGGTAGGAGAAACCTACAACGGTTTTCAAGACCGTCGCCTTCGACCACTCGGCCATTCATCCATACGTTGTGTTGATTTGCACGCTATTATTGCATTATTTTAAAATTTGTCAAGACGGGTTAGAGGAATAATTGAAATCGGGTGCAAAAGCTGTTCCCTACAAACGTCAATAAAAAAGACGGCGCAAAGCTGCGCCGTCTAACTTTAACAAGGAGTTTACTATGGTTTGTTAGGTTAGGTTAGTCCAGCGGGAATCCGTCAGCCGCGGCAGCCGCCTTGTAAATCGGCATGTGTCGATAGTAGACTTCCAAGACCATGGTTGACAGAGCGGTGTCGTAAAGGCGTCCGCCTCGTTCGCTCCAGGAACCGTTATGGTACCAAGAGCCTTTTTCGTGCCCTTGCTGCGCTTGAGAGTTTACCATTTTATCTCGCATGACAGCGTTCCATTTTTTCCATAACGGACCGTCGTACTGGCGCATAACCTGAGTTGCATAGTAATGGAAATAACTGTCGTTTTTCACATTAGGGTTTTCGGGACCAATCTTGGAGAGCCATTCTGCGCCGCGCTGAAGAGCCGGGTTGTCGTGCTTCCAGCCGAGGTACATACGAGCCAGCAGACCAACAGCCGTTGTCGCATAACCTGCGCCGGGATCGGTATAGCCGTATTTGGCGCCGGAGTCTGTCTGAACGGAATCGAGGAAGCGGGTCGCTTTGCTGATCGTTTGGTTTGGAACTCTCAAGCCAGCCATGTAGCCGGATTTAAGAGCCATCAACTGCCAACCTACAGCCGACGTGTCGCCAGCCTGATGGGGCTGATAACGCCATCCGCCGCCGGCGGGATCCTGATGGAAGCAGATGTAGTTCAAACCGCCCTGAGCTGCGGGAAGAATTCGCTTGTCTTTGGTCATGGCGTACGCTTCGCTAAGGCAAATAGCGACAATGCCGTGCGAGTAAATTGTACCGCCGTTTTCGAGGAAGCTGACGCAGCCGTCTTTGGTCTGTTTGCCGTTTTGGCAAAGGAAGTTGATTCCCTTATAGACGTTGTTCTTGTACTTGCCCTCTTTATGGGTTACGCCTGCGCCAAGGAACGGCAGAAGAGCCATGCCTGTAGCGCCGTTGAATGCTTTATCCAACTTGCCGGGGTTTTTGCACGCGCCGCGGCACATGGGAGATAATTGATGGTTGAAGCTCCACGCGCCGTTGGGAAGCTGGTGGTTGGAAATCCACTGCAATCCTAAAGCGACAGCGCGTTCGCTTTCTGTGGTGCCGCCGCCCATAGCGACAGCTCTTGCTTTGCCGGAACCACGACCAGAGAACGCATCGCCGGAATAAGCTCCAACAACGTTGCCCAACGCGTTACGAGGCGCAACCGTGTTGCTGATGTCTACCAGGTTGACGGAAACTGCAGCGGCGGTCATGTCGTCTGCAGGAGAAATGTTGACGTCTGTTTCGGAAACGGAAACGTCTGTCGTGGCTTCGACTTCGTCGCTGATTTCTGCGTCCGGATCAAGGTTGATTTCCTCTGGCGGTTCTTCAAGTTCTTCTTCGATTTCTTCCGCTTCTTCTACCGGGTTGGATACGATTTCCGTTGGCGGCGTTTTTGAACTTGTGTCAAAATTAATAAGCGCCAAAGTTACCAGCAAGCAAAGATGAACAACTGTACTGACTGCCCATGCGGGAATAAGAGCAAGAGTGTCTGCAAAAGAGCCGCTTCCTGACGTATACTCTTCTTCGACGTCTTCTTCTCCGTCTTCGACAGCGGCGTTGTTTTCGTCAACCTGTCTTTCGAATGACATGAATTTCTCCTGATATGTTACAATGGTTTTGATGGAAGCTCGTTTCTAAAATAAAAAATTGCATTATGAACTTCCTTTTACTCTTATAACGTTTATTATAGCGAATCTTTAGAAAAATCAACGGGAAATTATTTAATTTTTCAAAAAATATTTGATGTTTATCTGATTATTTAACAGTGTATTCTGTGTAAAATGTTTGGTTGACAGTTTAAGATTAGAAATAATAATAGTCAGCAAGGTTACTATCATATCTAATAGACAAGTCGTTTATTCAAGTGGAAAACCTTTCCTGTATTCCCCATCGAGATAAAGGGGCTTGGAGCGATAGTAAACTTCAAGCGTTAACGCGGACAATGCAGTGTCGATTAAAGGCGAGGACGGAAAGCCAACGTTTTGACGGTTCTGTTCTTTGGAAAAATCCCACGACCCGGCTTTTTCCCCTTCCTGAATTTGGGTGTTGATTAGTTTCTCGCGCATGGCGAAGTTCCAGTCTTTCCAGGGCGCGCCGCCGTAATGGAATGCGATTTGAGTTGCGATGTAATTATAATAGCTGTCGTTAGTCGGACCGCTTTTATAAAGACTCTCTACGCTGTCTTCCAAGTCTGAAATAGCGTCAAAGCGATTCAAATACATTCGCAAAAGGAGTTCTTGCGCGGCTTTAGTGGTGATGGAATCAGGAACTGAACGAGCGTCATTGGTCGCGTTCTGGATTGAATCCAAAAAGCGTTGGACGTTTTGAGTTGTCTTGCCGAGACTATCGTAACTGGATTTTTTATAAATATGGAGTTTGGAATAGGCCCTTAACGTCTCAACGATCCAGTAAGTATTAATAATATGGTCAGATGGATACGCGTCGCCGTCCCAAATGCCGCTGTCCGGGTTTTGACTATAAAGAATATATTCCAAACCTCCCTGAGCGGGTTCGAGATACGCTTTGTTTCTGGTCATGACATAAGCCTCGCCCAGAGCCAGCGTCGCCAAAGCATGATTGTAAAACGGTTCGCCGGGTTCATGAAAGCGAACGCCTTTGATGTTCTCGCCGGTTTTCCCGTGCTGAATCAAATAGTTCAGACCTTTCTCGACAGCGTCTTTGTATTCGCTTGTTGAGTCAAGACAACCCGCGATTAGAAACGGCAGCGCCGTCAACCCTGTCGTGCCGTTGACGATCAACGACGGCTTGGAATTCTCCGCGTCAACAGACCACGCCCCGTCTGCCGATTGACGTCTTTTTAGCCATTGCAGCGCAAGCTCAACGGCGCGTTCGGTTTCCTCTGACCCGCCGTATTTCGCGATTGCTCGCTTCTTTGTATTCGACCATAACGTGTAATCGTCATACCAGACGTCTGGATGAACGTTGCTAATATGAATATCCCTATATGAATATTGAGAACGAACTGTATTCAGCGTATCGGGAACGTTGACGTCTACAGGCGCTGAATTTGCGTTCTCAGGCGCAGCGCCCTCGCTGCTGGCGGGAGCGCTTTGTTCCTGTTCCTGCGTGGAAAAAACGCTCTGGTAAGATAAAAAGACAATAAACAAAAGCGCTATGACAGCAAAGACAACCCCGATTTGAATTCCGATCGTTTTAACGAAATAATTCAAAAGGGTTGTATCTGAAACGGCTCGCTTTTGATTCCTGTCCGACATTGTTCAGCGCCTGTTTAAAATGATAACAAAAAAGTCTTTCTGAATTAATAGACGTTTAACGTTTTGCGTTATTAGGAAGAATAGCAACTTCAAAGCGGTAAGTACGATTCAATTCGTTTTTTATTTGGAATACAAAATCTGGAATTGAGATGCCATATATTTCTAAAAACAAGTTTAAAATTTTAATAATTTCAAAAAATAATAGTTAGTTTCTTGAACAAAATGGCAACTAAAACGTATGAATCAATAGAATGAATGATCAGTTACTCTCGGTTCCGATCAATCTTTCAAACCGTAAAATTGTTTTAGTTGATTGTTTGGCTTTACCACGCAAAATTCAGGGAGACAATCAGTTATGAAGAAGTTTCTTGTTGCAATGATTATTGCTTGCTTGAGCCTTGCTCTTTGCAGCTCGGCAATGGCGCATGGCCCCGGCGGTCATCACGGCGGTCCGGGATACCATGGCGGACCTGGTCCTGTGCATCACGGCGGACCGGGATATTATCGTCCCGCGCCTCCTCCCAGACCGGGTTATTATCGTCCCGCGCCTCCGCCTCCTCCGCCCCGGTACTATCCCAACTATTACTATCGCAGCTATTACTATCCTAACTACTACTATCCCGGGTATTACTATCCTGGAACGGGTCTTTACTACAGTACTCCAGGTTTTGGCTTTTCCATTTCCCTGTAAAAGAAGGCAGCGTTATTGACGGGTGCGTGCAAATTATTGCTGCACAAAAAAAGGAAAAAGAACGCAGAAACCGCAGACTACTCGCAGAATACGCAGACGGGCTGGGAATGTGGCGACAACGCCAACTTCGTTGTCTACGCCACGATTCCCGCCCGAATTTATTTAATTAATTTTTTAATCGCAAGCGAACATCGTGTCATAGCCCGAGAATCGGGCGTAGATGACACACCGACAGGGTCGGTTCCCGATTGGAAGACGGCAGCGCCAAAAAGCGCTTGTTCGGAGGCAAAACCTTTTTTTTCTGCCCGCGCGGCTTCGCGCCGCTTGCTTCTGCGTTCTCTGTGAGGAGTCTGCGTACTCTGCGTTCAAAAATTAAAACTTCTATATTCGCAACCGAAGATTAATCACACCCAATTAACGAGGCTAGACTCAATCTCCTTATTCTTTCACCCCGACCTGAACGGGTTCTATGGGGAAAGCTTTGGAGATGTCTTTAGGATTGATTTTGACCAGCAAGCCGCGGTGTCCGGCGTTGATGTAAATAAACGGCTCGTCGAGAATGGTCGATTCGACGAAAACGCGCATTCTCCGTTTCGTTCCGAAGGGGCTGGTGCCGCCGACCTGGTATCCGGAATGTTTGTCGGCGACGGCGGGTTCGCACGGCTTGACCGATTTCACGCCCATTCCAGATCGCCGTGCATGAGGACGATAAACGGCTCTTTGGCGTCCGTTTCCAGAATAATCGTTTTGATGCAAACATGCTCGTCAACGCCAAGCTCTCGAGACGACACCCGCGTTCCGCCCCGCGGTTCGTACTTGTACTCGAAAACCTCAAACGGAATATCGCATTTTTTCAGAACTCGCAGCGCGAGCGTTTCAGGGACTTTATCTTTTTTGGACATGGGGAGGAGTATGCGCTAATTGGTAAATGGTAAATGGTTAGTGGTTAGTGGTTAATTGGCGCGCAGCGCCAAAACTATGCACTATGCACTATGCACTATGCACTATGCACTATGCACTATGCACTACGCACTACACACTATATTTTCAGCAGTCTAACGGCGTTTTCGGTTGTCGCAGCAGCGATTTCTTCCAGCGTCGTCTTTTTGATTTCCGACAGCTTTTGCGCCGTATGGACGACGTAGGCGCTTTGGTTGAATTCGACTTTGCCTCTCATCGGAGAGGGGGTTAAGTACGGACAGTCCGTTTCGATAAGAATCCGATCCATCGGGGCGGCGAACGCAGCGTCGCGGACGGGGTCGAATTTCTTTTGCTTGTAGGTTATCATTCCGCCAAAGCCGATGTACAGCCCCAATTCCAGATAGAGTTCCAAATTATGGACGTCCGACGAGAAGGAATGTAGAATCCCTTTCATCCAGCCGGTTTTCTGACGATACGCCTGCAACGCGGGAATAAGGTCGTCTTCCGCTTCCCGGCAGTGCAGAATAATCGGCAGGTCGAACTCGCGCGCCAAGTCCAGGTGTCGATTGAGGAAGTCCAGCTGAACTTCCATTGGGGCGTCGTCCCAGTACCTGTCCAGCCCGGACTCTCCGATAGCGACGATCTTCCCGACGTTCCCGCTGGCAAGCTCCGTTCGGGTCAGCTCGACAACGGCATCCCAATCGTCCGGCGCCGCCTTGGCGGAATCGTTGGGGTGAATCCCAACGGCGGAAAAGACGACCGGACGGGTTGCCGTCAGATGTATAATTTGTTCGGACGTTTTTCTATCCGTAGCTGGTATAACGATTTTCTGCACCCCGGCGGCGCGGGCGTTGAGCAGAAGTTCGTCCAGCAAACCAATTATCGAGACGTCGTTGAGGTGAGCGTGCGTATCACAAAAAATCATTGTTATTTGATAAAAAGTAACGATTATAACGATTGTATCGATTATAACGGTTGAGTGAATTTTAATTTAGGTAAAATCGACAAATTGTTAAAAATACTTGCGTCAATTTTGAAAATATAATCTATTGTTATTTCGTCCAGTATAAAAAAATATTTAAATGGACGTTCCGGCGCGAGAAGTCTTTTGTATTTGTAAAGTAAGCAAATACGTTCCAGACGGTTCAAGCGGCGGTAATAAATCCCAACCTTGATTTTACACAAAACCTATAAAAAGAACAGTACTATAAGACGGTTTGAGTCCAGAATTTTTCAAAAAATCCTGTAACAAACCGAATGTGAGTCGAAGAAACGATTTTTTCGACCTTTCGCGGCGCGCGCCTGCCGTATTATAATTGACAAGCGCCGCATGGAATCCCCGCTTTGGGAGGGAAAAAGGAATGTTAGTATTATCCCGCAAAAAGAACGAAAGCATTGTCATCAACGATAATATTATTGTTGTCGTGGTTGACGTGCGCGGCGACAAAGTTCGCCTTGGAGTCAACGCTCCGTCCGACGTTACAGTTCACAGAAAAGAAGTTTACGACGCCATTCGCCGTCAGACGTCGGTTCATGCTTTCAGCGTGAACACGACAGACGACCTGTCCCCGGAAACAGACAGCTCCGAAATGGAATCGGAACCTCCAAAACCGGAAGCGGCAGCCCCAAAAACGAAGCCGATTGCCAAAAAGGTTATCAAAAAGAAGACTTGAATGCAGAGTTAAAGCGTCCATTCCCGTATAGCGCCTGACGTCTGTAAAGGAATTGACGCTAAAAATACGCCCTGACAGAGCGATTGCGCCTCTCGAACGGCGTCAGTTCCGATTGTATGAGACAAATATTTAAACAGTTTCAAAAAAAATACAAAATTTTTTCGTCTGCCCCATTGACAAAACAGCGTTTTATGGTTTAATACTCACATCTTTAACGCGAACGACGAAACAGTTCAAAGTTAAAGAACCTAAAGTTCTTTGGAACTTTGGCCCCGTCGGCTAACGGTTAGGCCACGGCCCTTTCAAGGCCGGTAAACGGGTTCGAATCCCGTCGGGGTCAATTAGATTGTTGACCAATTCAATACGCCGCGTTTTAGTACGCGGTTTTTTTGTATCCGTATACAGTCCGTATATAAACGGTTAGGCGGTTAGCCTGAGTTGATGTCAACGTCATTTTTCCCAAATGAATTCTACGTAAGGAATTTATCATGCGATTACCGATTCTGCACGAAGGCGCGAAGTACCTCGAATACGAAATTCGTCAAATTGTTGAGGACGCCAACAAGCTCCAACAGCTTGGTCTTGAAATTACATGGGAAAACATCGGCGACCCGGTTGCGATGGGCGAAACGATCGAGCCGTGGATTGTCGAGAAGGTTCAGAATCTGCTTTTCAACAGCAAAACCTGGGCGTACTGTCCTACGCGAGGGCTGCTTCAGACTCGAGAGTTCCTTTCAGAACAAATCAATAAACGCGGCGGAGCGCAGACGACAGCAAACGACATCCTCTGCTTTAACGGCGTGGCGGACGCGGTTGATAAGGTGTACAAGCTCATTCATCGCAACGCTAGAGTGCTGCTTCCCAACCCGATTTACTCAACTCATTCGTCCAACGAAAGCATGAGAATGGGATACGACAACGTCCAGTTCCGCCTTGACCCGTACAACAAATGGCAGCCGGACATTGAAAATATCCGCATGCAGGTCAAGTACAACAAGTCGATTGCCGGCATTGGCTTGGTCAACCCGGATAACCCGACCGGCGTCGTCTACAAGCGGGAAGCGCTGGAAGACATCGTCGAGATCTGCCGCCGCAACAAGCTGTTTATGATTGTTGACGAGATTTACTCGCACATCTGCTATAACGGAGCGCGGACGCTGCACATTTCCGAAATCGTTCAGGACGTGCCCGCCATCGCTCTGCGCGGAATCAGCAAAGAGTACCCGTGGCCTGGCTCTCGCTGCGGCTGGATTGAAGTGCTCAACCAGGACAAAAACCCGGACTTCAAAGAATACGTCCAGAGCATTTTCAACGCAAAGATGCTGGAAGTCTGCTCGACGACGCTGCCGCAGATGTCGATTCCGGAAGTTGTTGGCGATTCCCGCTATCCAGCTCACCTTCGCCGCCGCGCGAAGATGTTCGAAAAGCGCGCCAACGAGGTCTACGATATTTTCGAAAACGTCCCTGGCGTCGTCGTCAACCGAACGCAAGGCGCGTTCTATTTCTCCGTTGTCTTTGAAGACGGCGTACTCAACGACAAACAGACTCTGCCGATTGAGAACCCGGAAATCCGCGCCTGCGTCGAACAGCTGGCAAAAGGGAAATCGCCGGACAAACGCTTTGTCTATTACCTTCTCGGATCAGAGGGAATTTGCGTTACGCCGCTGTCCGGCTTCGCCACCGATTTGAAAGGGTTCCGAATCACCCTTCTCAACTGCGACGACGAAAAGCGTCCGCAGATTTACCACCGCATCGCCAACGCGATTACCGCGTATTTGGGAAGCTGAGGAAATTCGTAATTCGTAATGCGGAATTCGGAATTACGCAAAGCGCTGCTCTCGGGGACTGCGGCGGCTTGACGCCGCCTTGTCCAATGCCCCGCTGAAAACCTTCGATAAGCCCGGATCGCGGCAGTCCCCTGCCGCATTGCTGAAATAAATCTTTTTGCCAACATTAACATTCTATAATTACATTCACAAACTAAATGTTAATGTTCATAGTTCATGTTAATGTCATAAAAATGAGAAATATTCAAGAATTTACAAGAGTTTCTCACGTTCTCTAACAAAATCTGATGACAAAAACGAGCAAAAGCGGTATAATATAACTAATCAGTCAACCGTTTTTTCCAACGTGAATGGAGAACTAAATGGAAATAATTATTCCTTTAATCGTTATTGTATTTCTGGCTTTTATTGCGAATGAAATTACTAAGAAGTTATTTCCCCATTGGACGGGGTCTGTATTGGAATATACGTTTACAGGCTTTCTGTTTAGCGTTGAGGTTATTGTTATAAATTTAGCTTTATACGCTTTTACTTTAGCTTTATACGCTTTTTCAGAAGTTAAAAATGAAGCGGCAGAGGGCGCCGCCTGTATGTACGCCATATTGGGAATGCCCACCTCTTTGATTGGAATTATTTTCTCGCCATTTTTTCAAACAAACATCACTGTTACAATTCTTGTTTTTATGGCGTGT
>CACXSS010000258.1 GCA_902770245.1 uncultured Planctomycetota bacterium
CACCAGGCGCGTGGCGTTGACGAGCGTGTCCATCGGCGTCGCCGCGCTGCACGAACACGCGTGGCGGCTGTAGAACCGATCGAGGAACCGTTTGCTTTCCCAGGAGATTCGCCTGATGCCGCCTGTCGGCTTGAAATGGTTGTTGAGCAGCGCGTGGACATCTGTCTCCTTGACGCGGTCGTAGTGATAGACCGCATCGGCACAGACCACCGAGACAATCGGCGCACGATAGGACATGCCATGGCATCCGACCTCCTTGACCGAGACCGGCAACCGCCGTGAGTCGAAGGGGCGTGTGAATAAGGCCTCGAAACTCTTCGCCAGCAGCTTCACCAAGCAGTTCTCCAAGATCGCCGAGAAGGTTCCGGTCTACGCTGAGCTGCGTGACCTGATCGATATGTCGGTCGCCGCCGCCTGGATTCAGAAGCAGGGCCTTTACGAGAAGGCCGGCTGGTCGATGGATCTGTTCGGCAGTGAGGAAAAATTCCCGATCGAGGTCGGCAGCCCGATCGAGCGCGCCGAGACCGCGGTGAATATCGTTTCGCACAGCGTGTATAGAGGGTCGCTTTCGCCCATGGTCTGTTTGAGAATGGCGAGAATGTCCGCGAACGTCTCTTCCGGGTCAAACTGACTTTTAGCGACGAACATTTTTTCGTCAAACCCGTCTTGTCGGTCTCTGTCTTCAATGAGGCGCATTTGAATCAGATTGACTTGCGCTCCGTATTTGGCGTTGACTTGATAGACGCCGCGAACTTTAATAAACGAGCCGTCTTCGAGTTTTTCAATCAGCGGAGTAAAGGGCGAGTCGTTCCAGACGGGAAACGTAACCGTCCGATCGGCGTCTCGAATCGTAATGGAATAAAACGGTTTTCCCTGACTGGTGGTTTTAGATTCTTTTTTTACGAAGACAGCGAAAAAGTCGGCTTCCTGTCCTTCCGTCAGCTCGCAAAAGGGAACGATAGTCATGTATTGTCTCCTGTTTGATTGGTTTGAGTATGCCGATAATTATACTCAATCTTGTTCCAATGTCAAGAATACGGGGACAGGCAAAAAATATTTGCCCGGCGTTGTTGACAACGAATCGTATTTTTGTTAAAATAGAGTATTATTTTAATAGCGCGTAGTGCATAGTGCATAGTGCGTAGTGCATAGTGCATAGTGCGTAGTGCATAGTGCGTAGTGCATAGTGCATAGTGCGTAGGACACCCAGTACGGCGCAAAGAGCCTTTTGTTTTTAATCCCTTAATCCGATTGCGAAGAAGGAATTGATTTATGTTAGAAAAACCCCGGCTGACGAACAATCTGGTTTTCAGCTTTTTGATGTCCAGTCCTGGTTCGGAAGAGGCGGCTAAATCGTTTATTAACGCCGCGCTGGAAGACGTTGGTCGTCCTTTGACCAAATCCGTATTGATACTCAATCCGTTCTCTTTGACGCCGTTTTTGTCGGGAAAGGTTAGCGTATTGGACGTTAAGGCGCAGGACGTTGACGGTCGATATTTCAACGTCGAGATGCAAACGACGAACAAAAAGGGGTTTAACAATCGTATATTATATTACGGGAGTAAACTTTACAGCGAACAGCTGGCGGAAGGAGATGACTATTCTCTGCTCAATCCTGTGGTTTCGATAGTCGTCGCCCGTTTTGCCATGTTTCCGGAATTGCCGGGAATGCACAACGTGTTTACCCTTTCGTCGGAAAAGAATCCGCAAATTGTTTTCTCCAATCAGCTGCAAATCCATACAATTGAACTGATTAAAGAGCAGCTCCCGTCTGCAGACAAGGTAAATTCAAAACTTTACAGTTGGATTGATTTTTTTAATAACGGTCATGAAAAATCGGAGGTAGATATGAGTGAATTGCTTGAAGATCCAGGTTTGGCTTTGGCAGTCAAAAAATATCGAGAACTCTGTCGGGATCCTAAACTTCGCGAGTTGGCTCTGATTCAGGAAAAAGCTGAACGGGATCGCCGCGCGGAGTTGAGTTACGCCCAAGAGGAGGGTTTGGCTCAAGGTATGGCAAAGGGCGTTCTTGTCGGTCTTAAAAAAGCCATTGTTCGACGTTTTACCAAACGGTTTCCCGAAGCTGACGTTTCCGAAGTTCAGCAGACGCTTGAGCCAATTACTGACGAAGACCGTCTGAACGATATTCTTGACCTCGTTTTCGACTGCGCGACGGAATCAGAGTTTATTGCTCAGGTAAAACAGGTTCAATAAAAGTGTCCGTCTCAATTCGATAAAATTTTCTGTCGTCGAACGGTTTGGCGCCTTTTCCCGTAAACAGGGGATTGGCGCTTCCGTTATTTTCAAAGAACATTCATGAAACGATTTTTAATATTATTGTCGACGCTGATTCTGATTGCCGGTCAGACGCTTTGTTTTGCTCAGCAGGAGCCGTCGTTTAAGTATCCTCAGCAAAAAGCGGAATACCTGTATCAACAGTTCAAAAAGAAACTGGACGCTCTGGCGGACTGGTGCGCTCAAAACGCCTTGCCGGAACAGGAAAAGATAACCCGCCCGTGGTGCAAGGAGTTCCCGGAAGACAGAATCTGCTTGTACGAGATTACGACCGAGTACGGCTGGGACGCTTTGCTGCCGATTAAAATCGAGCCGGGTGAGGAAGATTCTTTGAAAAGTCAAAACGTCCAGAAATGGCGAGCGCAGTTTATCGAACTGAGAACGGAGTATTCTGACCAGTTGTGTTCCCTGGCGAAAAAATGCGCTGCGTCTAAATACGCGACGTACGCTTTTGAACTCTATATGCTGGCTCTGCGGGAGAATCCGCAAAACGAGTTTATTCGCAAGCTCATTGGAAACGTCCCGTATGAGAATCGGTGGGCGACCCAGTACGAAATGAGAATGAGCAAGGCAGGGAAGGTTGACCATCCCGTATTCGGCTGGATTCTCAAATCGCAGGTGGAACGTTACGAAAACGGGGAGCGATACTATCAGGGCAAATGGATGTCGGCGGCGGACGAAGCCCGGCTGCGCCGTGACAAAAACGACCCGTGGATTATTGTAACGCCGCATTATAAAATCTATTCGTACCCGTCGTTAGAGCAGGGCGTCGAGCTGAGCCGGAAGCTGGAAAATCTGGCGGTGATCTGGAATCAGCTTTTCCTCCGTTTTTTTGCAACGGACGCGCAGCTAAAGCGCTTTTACGCCGGGCAGAACCCGGAGTTTATGAACGTTCAGCATCAGGTCTTTTTCTACCGTGACAAGGCGCAGTACGTCGATAAGGTTTCACGAATCATGAAGTCGTCGATGGTTGCCGGCACGCTGGGCGTTTATTATTCCGACTGCCGCATGGCGCCGGGAACGCTGGGCGCGTCGTTCTTCTTTGCCGGTCAGGATTACGACGAACGCACCGTTTTGCACGAAGCGACTCATCAGCTGTTCGCCGAGTCCCGCCCGAGGCAGAAAAGCCCCGGCGCGTATAAAAACGTGTTGTCGCCGGGAAAGAACTGCAACTTTTGGGCTGTTGAAGGCATTGCGACGTTTATGGAATCGCTGACCGACAAGCCGGGACGTCACGTCATCTCGCTGACGGCGCTTGGCAAGTGCGACTTCGAATTCGATCGTCTCGCCCTTACCGACGCGCCGCGCTCCTTCGAGACCGAGGCCGAGAGCCGCCGCCGCGAAACGGTGTTCCTGGGTTTGCCGGAGAAGGCCGATCCCGCGCGCGTGAGCCGTATCGTGACCGAGCAGTTCCTGCGCACGCGGCCCGAGGCGTACTGCCCGCCTGGCTACTCCAGCCCGGCAGGCTACGCGAAGAAAGGCTACGGCGGCGGGAAGTACATCCAGTATTCGGTGGCGAGCATCTGGGTGAATGCGCTCGAGTGCGCACGCTACGCCGGACATAAAGATCTCGAGGAGAAGCTCATCCGCCTGTACGACGAGTACCAGCCGGGCGGACCCAAGAACGCCTGCTGCTCGCATCCGTACCACGTGGACTTCACGGTGTTTGGCGCGGTGCCGTACCAGATCTATCTCCAGAGCGGCAACCCCGTGGCGCTCGCCGAAGGGAACCGCTACGCCGATACGCAGTGGGAGCCGCCGAGCGAGAACACGCTCAACCGAAACGGTTCGCTGCCGATGGAGGAGCAGCAGAAACTCTGGAAGGATGGCTACACCGCGCAGACGCGCCTCTGGATCGACGACATGTACATGATCATCGCCCTGCAGAGCCAGGCGTACAAGGCCACGCACGACCGGAAGTACATTGACCGCACCGCGCGCGAGATGTGCCTCTACCTCGAAAAGCTCCAGCTCAAGGACGGACCCGCGAAGGGGCTCTTCTACCACGCACCGGACGTTCCGTACGTGTGGGGGCGCGGCGATGGCTGGATGGCGGCCGGCATGACGCTCGTCCTGAAGACCCTGCCGAAGGACAGCGAATACCGCGCACGCATCATGGAGGGCTACCTTGCGATGATGTCCGCGCTGCTGAAGTATCAGCGTGCGGACGGCCAGTGGAGCCAGCTCGTGACGAAGCCGGAGGATCCCCGCAACTGGGCGGAGCTTTCGTGCACGGGGATGTTCGCGTATGCGTTCATCTCAGGCGTGCGGCAGGGGTGGCTCGATCCCGTCACCTACGGCGCGGCGGCGCGGAAGGCGTGGATCGCGATCTGCGAGTCGCTGGACGAATATGGCAACGTGCCGGACGTCTGTTGCGGCACGAACCGCAAGGACGACGCCGAATGGTACTTCAACCGTCCGCGCATCAACGGCGATCCCCATGGTCAGGCCCCCGTCCTTTGGTGCGCTGGTGCCCTGCTCGAACAGCGGTAATGGCGAGAGGCGAGACCTGGTTTTGCTGCAACCCAAAAGGAGATGACATGAAAAGAATACTGACGGCGGTTAT
>CACXSS010000259.1 GCA_902770245.1 uncultured Planctomycetota bacterium
TCCAGCCAGTTCTCGATTGCCAGGAAGAAGCGTTTGCATTCCGTCCGGCAGTTTTGAACCAGCGGATGTAACGACTTGAACGCCGCTGGCGCCAGAACGCCTTTGCGTCCGTTTTCGTTGAGCAGACGCCCTAGCATGTACATAATTCCCGCATTGGAAACGGACAGACCCAGATGTTCGCCGGCGACGTCTTCAATCGTATGGGCTTCGTCAAAGATAACGGTTGTGTACTTCGGCAGCAGCTGACCGTCTTCCATTCTGACGGACAGGTCGCTGAAAAACAAGGCATGGTTGACGATTAAAATATCGGCGTTGAACACGCGGCGGCGCGCCTTTTGGTAGAAGCAGTCTTTGTTGTACTGGCAGTTTTTGCCCAGACAGTTGCCCTGTTCGCAGCAGATCTCTTCCCAAACCGCTCTGGAGGGAACGGGGTTAAGCCCTTGTTTGGAGCCGTCGCCGGTCTTTTGCGCCCACTGATAAACCCTGTCTGTTTCGTGAATTTCGTCTGACGTGGAAAAGAGCGAATACGCCTGCTGGACCGCGTTGGCAAGGCGTCGTTTGCAGACGTAGTTCGATCGCCCTTTAACCAGAACGACGGAGAATTCGTCTGGGAAAACGCTCTGTAAAAAAGGAATGTCTTTCTGAATGAGCTGTTCCTGCAAATGAATCGTATGCGTCGCTACGACCACCCGCAAGCGGTCTTCGTCAGTCGGCATGTCTTCGAACAAGCCCCGCTTTTCGCGGTTGTCCATAATCTTGAGCATAGCCGGGACAAGATACGCAAAGCTTTTGCCGACGCCCGTTCCCGCTTCAACCATCAGATGATGGTTTTTGTCAATAGCGTCGTATACCGCCTGAGCCATATCCAATTGCATGGGACGGGGTTCGTAATTCGTCAGACGTCGAGCAACGGAACCCGCTGCTCCTAATATGTCCAGAACGTTTAGCGGCATATTACTTATTTAATACAAAGAACAAAACAACGCCGATAACAACCACAGCAACAGCGCAAACGACGCCGATGATAACTGTCGTTTTTGTAGACGGCTGTTGTTTGGCGCGGCGAACCGGATGATGGTGTTTTTTGTCGCCTGGTTTGTGAATTCCCGGCTTGACCGTACCCGATTTTGAAATTCCAGACTTGGAACCGGAGATTTCCTGTTTACTGTCCGCATTAGCAGGTCTGGGGGCGGGTTTGGGCGCAGCGTTGGTTTGCGGCGCTTTGCTGACCGGAACTTTATTAACCGGCGCTTTAGCGGGCTGTTGCGGTTTAACAGGCTGTTGAACTTTGGGCGCGGCTTTCTGTCCAACGGCGGTTGGAGCTGAAGAGAGCTTTTCCGCAGCCGTGGGCTTTTCCTGACTGCCAGCCGGCGCCGCCGGGGTTTTCTTAACGGCAATGGGCGACGGTTCCGGACGTCCGTTGACAACGTTTTGTGCCGGTTTTTGAGCCGGTTTCGGATTGGCGGTTTCAGGCGTTGGAGCCGGTTTGTTCTCTTGAGTTTGCGCCGCTTGATTCTCGTGAGCTTGCGCCGTCTTGTTTAAGAACGCAGCGAAGTTTTCCTTGGGACTGGGTTCTTCAATTGCGTCTGCCATGGCAACCAAAGCCGACAGATCAGTCGACTTTGTTGACGACGAAGACGCATTGGAATCCAATTCATCTGAAACGACGTTGGAGTCTTCCGTTGACGGTTTGCCGAGTTTACGCCCTGACCCAGGCTTGGGCTTTTTCCCTTGAGAAAAGAATCCTGCGAAAAGCCCCCCCTTCTTTTTGTTGTTGCTGGAAGAAGAGCCGCCTTTCTTTTTCTCGCCAGTGTGACCAATTGGGCTTTTACTGCCGGATCCAGACGCGCTGCTTCCAAAGTCGAAATCCAGATTGACGACGGAATCGCCGGAACTGGCAGACGAATCTGAAGGGTTTTCGACAAAACGCTGTAACTCATCCAGACGATTGCGCGCCCGAACGATGTTGTCCATGGATTCGTTATTGGGCAAATACCCATGAACTAAAAGCCAGTCCGTCAAGTTGCCCTGAACTTCCAGCATACTCTGCTGGCGCTGATCCGCCTTTTTCATCATCATCTTTTTACAGATGGCGATTAAATCCGCCGGACAGTCTGGACGGTCAACGGTAATCTCTGGCGGATTCTTTTGCTGATGCGCCAGAATTCTTTGCGGCAGAGTTCCTTCTGTGAAGGGCGGATGACCTGTCAAAAGGAAATACAGCGTACAGCCGAGGGAGTAAATATCAGCGCGAGCGTCTACTGTGTGCGAGTTGCGCGCCTGTTCCGGAGCGAGATAGTCTGCCGTTCCCAAGACGTTTTCGTCGTACGCCAACGTCAAACTGGCGCGGTCGGATTCGGAAAACAGAGCCAAGCCCATGTCAAGGATTTTAACCGTTCCGTTAGGATCGACCAGCAGGTTGGCGGGCTTCATGTCACGGTGAATCAACCCGCGTTCGTGAGCGTGCGCCAAACCGCATGCCGCCTGACAGATGTAGTCTGCCGCGACTGCGTAGTCTAACGGACCGTCTGACTTGACAATCCCGTTGAGGTCTTTGCCATCGACGTATTCCATAACGAAATAGTAGATTCCGTTTTCGTTGTCGATGTCGTACGCTGTTACAATATTGGGATGGTTAAGCGAAGCCGCCGCCTGAGCTTCCTGCATGAAGCGCTGAAGATAGCTTGTATCGGAACTGACCCGGCTGCGAGGCAGAATCTTGATGGCGACCTGTCGTCCCATCATGACATGTTCGCCCAGATAGACGCTGCTCATTCCGCCTGCGCCGATGTGTTTAAGAAGTTTGTACGAGCCCAGGAAAAAGCCTTTGTACTTCCCTGAAAGCAGATTTTCCATGTGCCAAGGCGTAATAGCGCCTTTGTCCACAAGGAACTGCAGAAACGCGTCGACGTCCGTTTTAACGGATTCGTCTGCGGTTTCCTGCCATTCCTGCTTGAGCGATTCCCACTGAGCGTCTTCAATGAGCTTTGTACGCGGGAAGTTGTCAATCAGCTGTTCCCAAGTCGGTTTTGCCATCCGAGTCGGTTTCCTAAATAAGTATATTGTAAACCTCCAACCGAATGCGTTTGCCCTCGCATTGGTCAGAGACGAGTCCATGGGTTAAAACCCACGGCTACTGATATTAAACCGCTACGCGGTTTTTAAGGAACGCTTCGCGGCTGTTATTTATTCTTACTGTATGAATATATCGTACAGGATTCACCTATTACAATACTCTATATTTAATATTATAGTATTTATTTAGCCTTTTACTAGTATTTCTCATCAAAAACCCAAGCATTTTTTAAAAAATTTATTCAAAATAACATACCGTTGCGGAAAAACAGGTTTTTAGGGGGAATAATGACAGTGTCAACTGGAAAATAATCTTCCCCGGGTAGTCTGAACGTTTTTTCAGATTATTTCCCAATGTCCGGTTTTGTCAGACCCGACGCGCCGTATAATCCCTTTTTCCTGAAGAGTTTTCATAATTCTACTAACTTGCAATCGTTTAAGTCCCATCTTTTCAGCTAATTTTTGTTGTGTGATTTGAGGCAGGACTTTAATTTCGTCAAGAATTTGACGCTGATTCGGAGTTAAAGTATCATTTCCCCCTTTTAAAGTGTCATTTGGGGAATTTACAGTATCATTTACAGTATCATTCTTGGAATTTACAGTATCATTCTTGGAATTTACAGTATCATTTGGAGCTGTGGAATCGGTTTTCGCTTCAGCGAGGACAGTTCCGTCTTTCTTTTTTCTTTTTTTCTTCTTACCAGCTTTAATCCATTCTTCCGATGGGA
This sequence comes from uncultured Planctomycetota bacterium, assembly GCA_902770245.1. Lineage (GTDB taxonomy): Bacteria > Planctomycetota > Planctomycetia > Pirellulales > Thermoguttaceae > RUG11551. The sequence continues at coordinate 3,804 of CACXSS010000259.1, forward strand.
ACAGCTTGACGCAGAAAACAGTTCGAGAAACAGATTGAAACGACTTGAGTTTTTCCGATGTTAAGCCTCTAGCTTCTAGCTTCTAGCTTTTTGCGCAAGTAACAGGGATAACCAAGCTAGCGGCTAGTAGCTAGGAGCTAATAGCTCATTTTTCGGGAATTGTCAAGTAGAACATGTATAACATTGTTCATATTGAATAGTGATGTATGCATTTGTTTTGCAGTTAGGAGCGCTAGCGCCAGGGATGAGCGATTTGCGTACTAAGCGCTCGTAACTCGCAACTAATGCAGCAATGGCAGGAAGAAAAGAGCGACGTGAAGGTAAATGACAATTCCCATGACGTCAATAATTCCAGCGACAAACGGGTTGCTCATTAAAGCCGGGTCAAGCCCGACTTTTGAGAAAAACAGCGGCAGCATCGCCCCGATTATCGAACCGCACAGAACGACAAGAATCAACGTTGACGGTAAAATGACGCAGACCTCGTACCATGGCGGCTCGCTGTTCATCCACGAAAACCCGAGAGAGTACCCGATTCCAACAAGCCCCAGAATGCAGCCCAGGGATAATCCGATTAGAATCTCGCGACGGAACACTCTCATAACGTCGCTGGGGTGAACCGACCCGTTGGTTAAAGAGGTGATAATCAGCGTTGCAGACTGGTTCCCTGAGTTGCCGCCGGCGGAAACAATCATGGGAAGGAAGATGAAAAGCCAATCCAGACCGCTTATTTCAACTTGTTCATCATAGTGGCTGATCGTAAACGCGGTTAAAAACGCCCCGATAAACAGAATTACCAGCCACATGCCGCGCTTCCAGACGATCGTGTGAATGGGCGAGTCCAGGTAGTCCCCTTCGAGGGGGCTAACGCCGGCTGCGATCTGAGCGTCTTCTTCCGCTTCGTCCATAACAACGTCCATGACGTCGTCGTGGGTGATAATCCCGATTAGATGGTATTCGTCATCGACCACCGGCAGCGCCAGCACGTCGTACTTGGCAACAAGCATCGACGCCTCTTCCCGGTCTTCGGTCGGCTTGATGGTGATGAGGTTTCGCTCCATGATGTCGGACACTTTGATGTCCGGCTTGCCCAGCGAACAGATCAGTTCCCGGAACGTGAGCAGCCCGCGCAGATGGTCTTCCTCGTCGACGACGTACAAGTAGTAAATCGTTTCCATTTCCTCCGCCTGCTTTTTGGCGGCTTCGACCGCCTCGCGGGGAGTGAGGTTTTCCGTGATCTTTGCCACGGCTGTGGTCATGATAGCGCCGACGGTGTTTTCGTCGTACTGCGACAGCCGCTGAATATCGTGCCGATCCTCCTCTGGAGTCATCTGCATGATTTTTTCAGCTACCTCGTCCGGCAGCTCGTTGAGAAGGTCGACGCGGTCGTCAGGAGGCAGGAACGCGATGAACTCGCCGGCTTCTTTCGGGTCGCTCTTTTCGAGCGCTTCCACCTGTTTTTCCCACGGAAGATACAGGAAGATGTCGACGCGGTCAGACATGTCCGCGCAGCGAAGAATCGCCCAGCATTCCTCCGCCGTAAGCCCTTCCATAAACTCTGCCGTTTGGTACGGATGGTGCAAAGCCTCGCAGAATTCTTTGAGACCCTGTTTGTCGTTGTTCGCCAACATTTCACGAAGTTCAGGAAGATACAGCGTATTGATCATGGGCGTCATGGGAAGGGAATGGGGCTAGGGGATTAGGAAAGTGCTTAGTGCTTAGTACCTAGTGCTTAGGACGCAAGCGCTCATCTTACTATGCACTATGCACTAAGCACTATGCACTCGTTACTCACAACTAATCTATTTTATCAAAAATGAGAGTTTTGACAAGGAGCGGAGGAAGGGGGAGAGATTGGGAAACAGAGCGCTTTTAAATGAATAATTAGCAATTGTCAATTAGCAATTACGCTTCGCGCCACAACAATTGAAAATTGCTAATTGCTAATTGCTAATTTTATTATATTCCCCATTTCTCAAAATCATTTGAATGAAATTGACAAATTCTTGCCCAGCCCCTGCGCTACTCTTTTGAGAAATTGCAGCGAGGGATTGCTTGCTCCGCTTTCCAGTCGGGCAATATTGCTTTGCTTGGTTCCGATTCGTTGAGCCAGTTCCTTTTGAGTCAGCTTTTGTTCAATGCGAGCTTCAATGATCTGACGAACCAGCTGGTATTCAGGTTCAAACTGATCGTACTGTTCAACAAATTCCGGATCGTTCAAAAGTTTTTCTCGATATTGTTCAAATGTTTTGGTCATGATTGTCTTGATTCGTATTCTGATTTATACTGTTTAGCTTTTTCTAATTCGTAGATAGGGGTTTTTTGTGTTTTTTTCAAAAAACCGTTTGTTAATACAATAACATTTTCTTCTTTGGAAAAGAAGAAATAAAAAATACGAGTAGCATTTGATCCAAATACGCTCCGTAATTCGTAGATGCCATCCTCAAGGTATTTAATAAATGGAGCGCCTAAATCCGAACCGTAATCGGACAGCAATTCCAAGTTACGAACTGTTTTGATATGTAACTTAGGATTATCGCGCCTCAATTCTTCCAAAAAATCCTCAATAGGAACTTTTTGACTTTTAGGCAAATCGTAAAAACGTATTTGATATTTCATGTCTCTATTATATCGTATACGATATGTTTGTCAAGATTGTTCAAAAAATTTTTTGAGCTGGTAATCACCGTTCTTGCCCTTGTTTTCCTCTCGCCCTATTGTAAATTATCTAATTCTTATTATAATTATTGTTAAATTGATATGGGTGTCAATTCCTTATGAATTATTCTTCAAACTCTATGAGGATAAATCCAATGACGCTCCGAAATACCGTTCTCGCCTTTTTCGTTCTGCTTATGACAAGCGCCGCTGCGGTATGCTTTGCGGACGATTCCGCTTTAGATAAACGCGCGCAGGAAGCGGAGCAATGCTTTGGAAAAGTCTGTGTCGAACGGTTTGAAGAGATGTTTCAAACCGGGAATTTTGACTTTGAATTCCAAGCCAAAGGGCAAAACGTTCTGCATTACGCGGCGTATATGGGCGATATAGAGCGCGTTAAAACTCTTATCGAGAAAGGCGCGGACATCAACGTCATCACTGAAGAAGGTTACACGGTCGCGCATTACGCCGCTCAAAGTGGGAGTCTGGAACTGGTGCAGTGGCTGACGATGCATGGCGTCAATATTTGGCGAGGTCATAACGTTCGCACGATAATCCATTACGCCGCCCGAAGCGGGAATCTGGAACTGGTTCAGTGGTTGGTCAATCAGGGCGCAAACGTCAATAGAAAATCCCGGCGAAAATTGAGCGTTATGCACTACGCCGCCCGAAGCGGGAGTTTGGAACTCGTTCAATGGCTGGTCAGTCAGGGAGCCAGCATTAACGTTCAAAACTGGTCTAGCGTTTCCGTACTGCATTACGCCGCTCAGAGCGGGAATCAGGAACTGGTTGAGTGGCTTGTCGAGCAAGGCGCTGACGTCGGCGTTTTGACCGGAAGAGACAGGTCTTTACTGCATTCTGCGGCAAAGAGCGGGAATTTGTCTTTGGTGAAGTGGCTTGTCGAACAGGGATTGGATCTCGAGAAACGTATGGATGAGCAGTATTCAGTATTACACTATGCGGCTCAAAGCGGAAATCTGGAGATTGTCAAATGGCTTGTTGAACAGGGCGCTGATATTCATGAAAAAGACGTCAATAATTATAGCCTTTTGTATTACGCCATTGATGGCGGCTCCTGCGAGATGGTTCAATGGCTGGTAAAAAAAGGTTTGGATCCCAATTCGTCTGAAGACGTTAAAGAAACGCCAATATGCTATGCTGCAAAACAGGGAAAGTTGTCGATTGTTCAATGTCTGATTGAAGCTGGGGCTGAGATTAACGACATCGCATTAGAAGACGAAGACGTTTTATGCTCCGCTGCCCAAAGCGGGAATTTGGAGCTGGTTCAATGGCTTGCCGCGCAGGGGTGCGATGTTAAAGAGTTTTGTCAGGAACTGTTGCCGATAGCTGTTCAAAGCCGAAGTCTGAAACTGGTTGAATGGCTTGTTTCTGTCGGCGCAGACGTCAATAAACCGGATGAATACGGGAGGGAGCCATTGTATATCGCGGTAAAAGTTGGCGATTATGAAATGGTTTGTTATCTTGTAGAACATGGCGCGGTTATTGACAGTCCCAAAGAGGAAAATGACGAAAGCTTTTCTAAACCCTCATTATTGCGGCTGGCTCTTCGCAATAACAAAACCGTTATAGCGCGTTATTTGATTGATCATGGCGCTCAGCTTAAAGAAATCAGAGCGCAACACTTTTCAATTTTATCTTTGGCAGCCCAACAAGGCGATTTGAAACTGGTGCAGAGTTTGTTTAATCGTAACTTGAATTTAGATGAAAATGACCGTTTCGCATTTTTGTCTTCAGCAGCCGAAAGCGGGAATTTAGAGTTGGTTCAATGGCTGGTAAAACAGGGAGTAACGTTTAACGTTCATGACGAGGAAGGTTGTACGCTTCTCTTGTTTTCCGCAGCCAGAAGCGGAAATCTGGAACTGGTCCAGTGGCTGGTCAAGAATGGTTTGAATTTAAAGTTAAAAGAGAGCGACGGCAGAACGGTTTTGTTTCCCGCTGTCGGCAGCGGCAATTTGAGACTGGTTCAATGGCTCGTTAATCAAGGGTGCGATGTTCACGCTAAAGCGGAAAGCGGCGCCACATTATTGCATTACGCCGTCCGGAGCGATAACTGGATTCTGTTTCAGTGGTTGATTAAACAGGGACTGGATATAAACTGTAAAGCAGACAATCTGACAACGCCTTTAGAAGGCGCTATTCAGTTTATA
>CACXSS010000260.1 GCA_902770245.1 uncultured Planctomycetota bacterium
AGGCGCCCAGATTGTTTTGAGCCTGTGCGATTCCCTGTTCTGCCGCTTTGTTGAACCACTTTACCGCTTCCTCGTAATTCTGTTTGACGCCGTCGCCGGTATAATAGCGATTGCCCAGATTAAATTGCGCCTCTGCGTTGCCTTGTTCCGCCGCTTTGCGAAACCACTTAACCGCTTCCTCTTTGTTTTGCTCAATGCCGTCGCCTTCATTATAACAGGCTCCCAGATTGTATTGCGCCTTGTCGTTTCCCAATTCCGCCGCCTTTTGCCAGAGTTCAACAGCTTTCTGCTTGTCAACGGAAACGCCGTCGCCTTTATAATACTGGCAGCCCTGACTGTAAATGTCTTCCGGGCTGTTGGAAGAATCGCACGCCGAAAGAAACGAAACCGACAAAAGCAGCATCGTCAGAACAATAAGGTTTCGATTGGATGTCATTGTATGTCCTTTCTTTGAAATATGGTTAAAAGCGATGATTAATTTACAATTATTATACTCAATAATCAAGAATTGAACAGGAGAGAGGGTAGGGGACGCATGAGAGCGCCTGTGAATAGAGTTTATCGGTGAGTGCGTAAAAAGACGTTTTAACGCTTTACTGCGCGCACCCACGGGTTTACACCCGTGGCTCGCCTCAATAGCGCTATCAGTCGTCTGACTCTTCTTCAATTGGCGCGGTAGATACGTCTTGACCGGGTTCGTCTGACGAGGATTCTTCCTGCTTTTTGAATTCCTCCGGCAAAGGGTACGCTTCCGGGAACGCGGATTTAATGTCGGTTTTGAACAGACGCATAATCTCCTTGACAGCGGGTCGGTTGGCGATTTCGCTGATAAACTTGCTTTGAGCGCGGCGGCGTTCTTCCAGAGTCGGACCGGGGTTCGCGTTGGGCAGCTGCTTGAGTTCAATGACAACATTCTGCCCGAAATGGCGATTGACTGCGTTTTGCAGTTTGGTGAAGTTCTCCGGATTGTCCCAGCTTCTGTATCCGAAAGAGTGTTCCCAGTCGTAGGCGATTTCAATCGCGTTGGGACCAACCAGCTTTACGGAACAGTACGACCGGGCGTTGTCGAGCGCAAGCCCTTCCAGATAGGACTCCAGGATGGAGTCGAGTTCTTCTTTTAAGTTCTCGGGGTTGATTGAGTTAGGAGTGAGGAGTGAGGAGTGAGGAGTTGGCGGCGGAGTTGGGGACGTTTCTTCCCTACTGCCTACTGCCTCTTGCCTATTGCCTACTTCGCCTGTCGGCGAATGCGTAATTCCGCTTGCTGCGCTCGCTTCATTACCGCCTTTCATTGGTTGCCTATTCCCAACTTTAGGTTCGCCTGACGGCGAATGCGTAATTCCGCTCACGTTGTTCGCTTCATTACCGCCTTTCATTTCTTCCCTATTCCCTAAGTGCAACGGGGTTTCCCTGACCGGAGGAACGAACGTAGCAGTGGGGGCGTTTTTCTGGGCAAAGATCCCGTTCAGTCCGCCGCCCAGAGCGCGGTTGGGGTCAACGAAAGGGCGGTTCTGCGGGGGCTGTTGAGGCGGTTGCTGCGGCTCGGGGCGCTGCCATTGCGAGCCGTTTAGCTCCTGCGGAATGTTGGCGTCGGCAAACCCGGACGGGATTCTCAGCGTTCTGCCGGGCGCCTGTCCCGTTCGCTGAACGTTGGGATTAACCGGCGGGGCGTTGAGCTGGCGATTTTGGGGATTCTGCTGAACAGGCGGGGCAATTGCGCCGCTTTGCAGTTTATGAATCATGACGGCAATCGAGTCCAAGTCGCCCAAATGAGCGATTCTCGTCAGAGCGAGTTCCGCGAGAATTCTGCCCAGCGTCGTAAAGCGCATTCTGTCGAGCGTATGGTCGAGAATCTGCAGCGCCGCCAGAACGGTTTGAATTCCCATCGCCTTTCCGGCTTCTCTGAGCAGCCCTTCGTTGTTGGGCGACGTGTACAGAAACTGGTTTTTCGTTCCGCCGGACAGGATCAGCATCAGGTCGCGAAAATACCCGCAAAGCTGTTCCAGAAAGATGGCGGGATCCCGCCCCTGGCTCATCGCAGTGTCAAACGAAGTAAGGACTTCCAGCGCGTTCTTTTGCGACAGATTGTAAATGATTTTCAGCGTAAAATCTTCGTCCGCCGTGCCTAAAACGCTGTGGACGTCCGCAACGGTAATGTGTTCCGGGGCGAACGCGAGAAGCTGTTCCAGCAGCGACTGCCCGTCTCTCATGGATCCGGCGGCGCGGCGAGCCAGCATTTCCACCGCGTCTTCTTCCGCTGTCGCGCCTTCCTTGATGATAATGGTCTTTAGACGCTGAGCGATCTGGTCGGTTCGGATTCCGGCAAAGTCAAACCGCTGACAGCGTGACAGAATCGTAATCGGGATTTTGGTCGGTTCGGTCGTACAGAAAATAAACTTGACGTGTGCTGGCGGCTCCTCAAGAGTTTTGAGCAGGGCGTTAAACGCCTCGCGGGTGAGCATGTGGACTTCGTCAATGATGTAGATTTTGAACCGGCTTCGGGTGGGGCGGACATTTGCTCCCTGACGCAGAGCGCGGATTTCGTCGATGCCGCGGTTGGACGCGCCGTCGATTTCCAGAACGTCCGGGTCGTCTCCCGCTGCAATCGCTCGGCAGGACTCGCACTCGCCGCACGGTTCCGTCGTCGGACCGTTGACGCAGTTGAGCGCTTTGGCAAGAATTCGGGCGGTAGACGTCTTCCCAACGCCGCGCGCCCCGGTAAACAGATAAGCGTGCCCGATTCGACCGCTGGAAATGGCGTTCGTCAGCGCCGTTTCGACGTGTTCCTGACCGATAACGTCGGTAAAAGTTTGCGGACGGTATCGCCGCGCAACGACCATATAATCTGTAGACGCGTCTGGCATTGGAGAGTGGTAAGTTGTTAGTGGTAAGTGGAAAGTAGTTAGTTATGACGCTTTGCGCTAATTACTAATTACTAATTACTCATTACTAATTAAAAAAGGAAGGCTCCGAATGGGAAACCCGATGCACAGAAAGGGTGTCGCTTATGGCTGCTGGCGTTAACCCCTGACCAGGTTCACGATCCTCCCTTGCAGGGGCTTCCCATTCGAAGCCCTCCGTAAAGTATATGTTTATAATATAGCATTTTTAAATTTTGACAATAGGGGGGGAGCTGACGGCGCAAATTTTTTTGAATTTCAGGTTGACGGAATGGAGAAAGGTGGTAAAATTAGTAATTAGTGATTAGTAAATAGTAATTACGCAAAGCGCTTAACCAGAGTGATTGGTGGAACTTAGATGGTTTGTATAAAGATAATTGTCAATGACGTAATGGACGCTCCGTATATTGCGGAGCACGGGTTGTCTCTGGCGCTGTATACAGATTCTGGGCTGACGCTGTTTGATGTCGGGTGCGGAGCCGCACGGGCAGAAGGACAAGGTTATGCCTCCGAACAAGCTGGATTTGGCAATACCCACGTCCAATCAGGAACCGACCTTGTCGGGGGCGGGGCGCTCGTTCCCAACGCTCAAGTCGCGGGCGTGGATTTGTCTTCGGTTTCCCGGCTCGTCTTTAGCCATGGGCATTATGACCATACCGGCGGATTTGTCGCTCTTTTGGAACAGGGAGCTAAGCCGGAGGTCTGTTTCGCTCCCGGACTGACGGACGCTCGATTCAGCCGACACGTCAACAAACCGGTTAAGAATATCGCCATTCCAGACGTCTGCCGCCGCGCTCTGGACTTGTACCCGGCGGAGAAGAAACGCGTCATTTCCTGCTTTACGGAAATTGAGCCGGGATTGTTTCTCACCGGACCGATTCCGCGCGTATCTGGGGAAGATGTCGGCGGACCGTTTTTCCTGGACGAAGCCGGAACGCGTCCTGACCCGATTGCCGATGAACAGGCGATTCTCTTTGACGACGGAACCCTCGTCGTCGGCTGCTGTCATGCGGGAATTATCAATACGGTTCGATACTGCCAAAGCGTCAAGCCGGAGATTAAAATTCGCAAAATCATCGGCGGACTTCATCTTTTGAACGCTTCCCAAGAGCGCATTGATCAGACTAAAGCCTTTTTAGATTCCCTTAATCTGGAAGAACTTACGGCGATTCACTGTACGGGCGTAGCGGTAGGCAATTAATGAAAGGCGGTAATGAAGCGACCAGCGGGAGCGGAATTACGCATTCGCCGTTAGGCGAACCTAAGGTGTTGGCAGTAGGGAATATTAGATAGTTGCTCTAATTTCTGCTGTAATCTCTCTATGTGAAAGAAAAAGCACGGTTATGTAATAATTCTGTAATACCTTGAGAAAAATGGTGTGTGAACTCTTCAGAAATCGGGAAAAGACCGTATACTATCAGTAGCGAGTATTGAGAATCGAGTAGCGAGAAAAGCCTTGTACAAATCCTATTCCCTACTCTCCATTCCCTATTCCCTAAATTAGCTATGTCCACTCAAGAGATTACCAAACCGTTTGAATTGTCGCCCGTTGAGCAGGCGTCTTCCGGCATAACGACGGAAGAGCTTGTCAATGCGATAACCCACGGCGTCGGCGCGATTGGGTCGATAGTCGCCCTGGTTGTTTTGATCCTTCGGGCGTGTCATTGCGCGCCGGCAGAGGCGGTCGTCTCTGCTGTAACCGGCTTTTCGGTTTTCGGCGCGAGCATGTTTATTCTCTATACAATTTCGGGCGTTTATCACGCTATAACTTCAGAGAAATTAAAAGCGCAGTTTAAGGTTCTCGACCATTGCGCCATTTACCTGCTCATTTCCGGGTCGTACACGGCT
>CACXSS010000261.1 GCA_902770245.1 uncultured Planctomycetota bacterium
ACGATAAACGCTGGCAAGAGAAGTTGAAAATCTATAAATCTTATTTTAACAAACTGCCAATACGAACTTATGAATCGCCTACTATTGCTACTCAGGTAGAGAATGAAATTCGAAAGCTTAAAACAGATTGGAATCTGTGATTTCCTTTCTGATAAAAACAAAAACGCTATGCAGGTTTTTAATACTTGCATAGCGTTTTTTATTGTCATTCAAAAATCAATTTCTGTTTCGCTTGTCAAGGCGTCAATTCCAGTTGGGTTCTTCGCTTTCCTGTTTCTGAATTTCTGCGTCGTCGGAGGACAGTTCCAGCGTTACAGGAATTTCAGTTTTCATGCCGTCGCGAATAACGCCGACCTTCACAACGTCTCCAGGTTTGTGCGATTCGATAATCGTCAGGAAGTCGTCCGCGCCATGAATCAGATTGCCGTCAATCGAATAAATAATGTCAGCGGCGGATCGGTCAAGCGTTTTGAAGTTGCCGATCATGTTGCCGATGCGGCGTTTCTGAACGACAATCTTCGGTCCGCGAAGTCCGGCGCGAGCGGCTGGACCATCGTCTTCCAGCTGAATAATCAGCAAGCCCTTGTCAGTTTGAAGCGCTTTGTTGATTCCAATTGTCGGAACGATAATCTTGCCGTGTTTGATAAGCTGTTTTACAACGCGAGAAATCGTATTGGATGGAACTGCAAATCCAACGCCGGCGCTCTGCCCCGTCTTACTGGCAATGGCGGTGTTCATTCCGACCATATACCCGCGCGAGTCCATCAGCGGTCCGCCGGAGTTGCCGGGGTTAATAGCCGCGTCAATCTGGATTACCTGTTTAATCAAACGAGATTGCAAACGGCTGGGAAGCGTTCGATTCAAGCTGGAAATAATTCCAACTGTCAGCGTTCGTTCCAGACCAAACGGGTTGCCGATAGCAAAAATGCGCTGTCCGACTTTCAATTCTGCGGAGTTCCCCAGTGTAACAGGAAAAAGTTCGTCAGGATTAGCGCCGATTTGAATGACTGCAATATCGTTTGACGGGTCAACGCCTTTTACCAGAGCGGAATACGTTTTGCCGTTAAACAGCGTAACAGTTATTTCCTGCGCTCCAGCTATGACGTGAAAGTTTGTCAGAATATACCCGTCTTTTGACAATACCGCGCCGCTGCCTTCGCCTTCTGTTGCAGATTCCGAAAAATACCAGTCTTGTCGAACGCTGCGAGTGTTGATGTTGACAACGCTGCGATTGGAATTTTCGTAAACGCGAATGTTAATCAATTCTTCCGGCGTGTATCTGCCTTGAAGAGAATTTAGAGCCAACGGCGCCGCAGAAGGGAGAATCTCTTTTCGCGCAGGATCGGTCGGATTTGTTGACAGCCTGCCAGAATTGGATTGAATGGCGTCTGACGCGGCGGGCAACGCTTTGCTGCGCGTTTGAGCGCACATCGTCCCGTTAAGAATGGACATCGCAATCATGCCCAGTATCGAACCAAAAATCAGATAAACGCCGCCCAGGAAAACCTGTTTTGACATTCTCGCCTCCACAATAAAGGATTCCAATAAAATACGTCAAAAGGCATGACCGCCAATCAGCAGTCATCCCTCAATGACCTGATAAAAAAGGTTACTCCTCTGTTACAGTAACTTCGTCCATCGTATCGCCCTGTTGAATAGCGTCAACAACGTCCTGACCTTCCAGAACGTGTCCGAAAACGGAATGATGACCATCCAGCCACGGCGTAGCAACGTGAGTAATAAAGAACTGAGATCCGTTCGTGTTCGGTCCTGCGTTCGCCATGCTCAATACGCCCGGTCCGTCGTGTCGAAGATCCGGATGGAATTCGTCGTCGAACTTGTATCCCGGACCGCCGCAGCCGGTGCCCGTCGGGTCCCCGCCCTGAATCATAAAGTTCTCAATCACACGATGGAATTTTAATCCGTTGTAGAAGCCCTTGTTGGCAAGGTCTTCAAAGTTTTTAACGGTGCGAGGCGCCAGTTTGTCGTGCAGTTCAATGCGAATAACGCCCTTTTTTGTTTTAATTGTCGCTACTTTCATAAAAATCAGTCTGTCTAAAGTAAAAAACCGGGGGAGCAGAAATCGCTCCCCTCGCTTATATATACGTTTTAAATCAATTATTGTTCACTGAACAACTCAGTCCTGCGGTCCGAAAACGTCAAACGGCTTGACCGGGGATTCGTCTTCAACCGGCTGAACCGGGTCGTCGGAGATTTCACGAACCCAAATGTTGCGGAATCGAACCGGGTTGCCGTGGTCTTGCAGACGAACCGGCTGCTTTTCGTCGAAGTTATTATACTTCGGCGGCTGAACAAAAGAGGTTTCGCCTTTGATCTGGAGGTGGTTCTGAACCAGAACGCCGTTCTGGAAAACGGTTACGTAACCGGGCTTGACCAGTTTTTCGCCGTCAAAAATCGGACGCATGAAAATGATGTCGTACGTCTGCCATTCGCCCGGCTTGCGGCAAGCGTTGACAGCCGGCGGATTCTGCTTGTAAATAGCGCCGCACTGACCGTCATAGTAGGTCTTGTTGATGTAGCTGTCCAGAACCTGGACTTCGTACGGACCGTAGAAAACGCCGCTGTTGCCGCGTCCCTGACCTTCGCCTTTAACTTCAGACGGCGTGGCGAATTCAACGTGAAGCTGAATCGAGCCGAAAACCTGTTTCGTCGCAACCATGCCTCTGCCAGAATAAACGGCGCCGTCGATAATCTTCCAGTTTTCGCCGTTGTTCCAAGCGGACATATCTTTACCGTCAAACAAAACAATCGCGTCAGAGGGAACGTTCGCTGGAGCGGCAGGTTCGGGTCCCGGATCGACTACCGGCGGTTCTTTCCATTGAATTCCGCTTTTCCATTCTTGAGCGTTAACGCTGACAGCCATCATACAGGCGCAAATCGCCGCGATTACAAACAGGGCTTTCTTCATAACAATTTCCTTTTACTAAGGGGTGAGATAAATTCAGCAGGGAGCGCAAGCCGCGCTCGGATTCTACTTTAATTATATTATACACCAAATTCAATTGAATTGGAAGACCTGAACAAAAAAACAGTTTACGATTTATTTGCGATATTCTGTTTTACTCTTGACTTTTCTCTCTAAATGGTTTATAATTAATTATAAAAAAATAACTATTACACCCTTTAAGTTTTGGAATTATATTTTGTCCGAAGTCAACAGAACGCCTTCTGCCGACCAATACGAACCCTTTGAACGCATTTATCAATGGCGCGGAAACGATCCTGCGTGCGTGGACGCTGTGCGTCTGGGAGAAAATGCGCTCAAAGAGGGACGCGTCGCCGCCGTTTTGCTGGCTGGCGGAATGGCGTCCAGATTGGGCTGCAAATTCCCAAAAGGAATGTATCCGATTGGGTTCAATGGAGAATCGCTCTTTGAAATCTTTGCCGACAAAATTCATGCGCTGCAAAAGAAATACGGTCGATTCGTCCCGCTATACGTCATGACAAGCGACGCTACGGACGAACAGACGCGCAACTTCTTCCAGAAACAGAACTATTTTGGGCTTCCACCTCAAGACGTCGTCTTTTTCAAACAGGGCAACCAGGGCGCGGTTGACATCGCAACGGGAAAGACTCTCTATTCCGCACCCGGCGTGCCTTCCGTCAGTCCAGACGGGCACGGCGGCGTTTTGAGCGCGCTGAAAAAGTATCGTCTGTTAGACGACATGACTCAGCGAGGAATTGAGCTGGTATGCACTTTCCAGGTTGACAACCCGCTCATACCACTGGCAGACCCGGAGTTTATCGGGTATTGTCTTTTCGATCAGGCGGAACTCGCCACAATGGTTGTCCGTAAAAATTCGCCGACTGAACGAGTCGGAAATATGGTTAAAAAAGACGGCGTTGTTCAGGTTATTGAATACTGCGATTTACCGCTCAGCGTTGCTGAACTGACCAATCCGGACGGTTCTATGGTTATCGAGTACGGAAACATTGCCATTCACGTATTCCGTCTGGATTTTCTTGTCCGAGTTCTCAGCAATGAGCGTTTTGCCCTTCCATTCCATACAGTCAAAAAGACAGTTGCGTACTGCGACGAAACCGGCGCGTTGGTTCACCCGACGCAGCCCAACGCCTATAAAAAAGAAAAGTTCATCTTTGACGTCTTTCTGCAGGCAAAAAGAATTGCGCTTGTCGAAGGCGCTCGCCGACTCTGCTTTAGCGCCTTGAAAAACTCTCTAAACTCGGACAGCGAAAACGAAGAAACCGTCCGCGCCGACATGAAAGCCAGCGGGTTGTTTGAATAAGCGGCGAAACGTTGTGTGACATCTTTCGGAGTGCGAGAGTATAGCGGCAGCGAAACTCTCGCTTTTTTAAAAACGACGAGAACGACGAAAAACGCGTTTCATCGCCGAAAGAGTTAGAAAAACTGGATCGCGGCTGTATCAGCCGCAAAAAAAACGCGAGCTGTCGCTCGCGGTCCGAGAAGGTGTTCAGTTTCGTCAAAGGTTTATGAGGGTCAAAAAAACTTCGCCGTTCCGGCGAATGCGTAATTCCGTTCGCCGTTGGCGAACTCCATTACCGCCTTTCATTCTCTCGCAACTCGCAACTCGCAACTCGTAACTCGTAACTCGCTACTAAAAAAAGCCCTTGAGAATTTCTTCTCAAGGGCTTTAATATACATAAGGCGGAACTTCCTTGCACCGTAAGCAAGTCGTCTCCAATTTAGTTTTCTAAATTCCTTAGAAAGGAGGTGATCCA
>CACXSS010000262.1 GCA_902770245.1 uncultured Planctomycetota bacterium
GATAATCTTCCTGTGGAACGCATCTCTTGGAACGATTGTCAGGAATTCTGCAAGAAGTGCGCGCAATTGGGATTTCCCGTCCAGCTTCCCACGGAAGCGCAATGGGAATATGCGTGCCGGGCGGGAACTACAGGAGCGTACGCCGGGAATCTTGACGAGATGGCGTGGTATGGATATTATTCAAATCCTAAAGGAACTAGCAAAGAAGCAACTACTCATCCAGTAGGAACGAAGAAGCCCAACGCTTGGGGTTTGTACGACATGCATGGGAACGTTTGGGAGTGGTGTCAGGACTGGTATGCGAAGGAATATCCCAGCGGGAGTGTAACAGATCCGACGGGACCTTCGAGTGGCTCCTACCGCGTCGTCCGTGGCGGCGGCTGGCACAGCGACGCCAGGCGCTGCCGGTCGGCGAACCGCGACTACTACGGTCCCCGGTTACCGGGTCGATTACTTGGGTTTCCGGCTCGTAAAAGGTCAATAATCCAGACGAAAAAATTCGCATGAGCGTCACGACCGGAGCCACGCAAGCCCGCAGGCGTCAGCCCGGGCGCAGCGATGGCGAGGTCAGACGCGAATGGAATTTTTCCGAAAAAATTTTTAGGAAGTGTGACATTCGGGGAGTGCGGCGGCTTGCCGCCGCCTTGTCCAATGACCCGCGAAAAGACTTGGTTGAACCCGGATCGCGGGCGTATCGTCCGCCGAAGTCGCTTCATCCCGCACACGTACACGGGGGCGCCGGCTCGCGGCAGTCCCCTGCCGCCGAAGCTCGAATATCCTTTTTACGTAGCCGAAAACCTTCACGGATCGCGAGCGACAGCTCGCTTTCTTTTTTTCTTGACGGCTGGCGCCGTCAAGTCGTAGCCCGTGGACGGGCTACATCCGGGGGACGGCGCTGGCTTCGTAAATTTGTTATTTCACCCTTCGCGGCGTTTTTCCCTTGACGGCTTGCGCCGTCAAGGGTGCGGCAGAGGACTGCCGCGAGCCGGTTGTTCGGGCTGGCATTCCGCGTTCAAGAGATTTTGGAGGCTTCCCATTCCGCGTTCAAGAGATTTTGGAGGCTTCCTCCGCAAGCGACCAATTAATTGATAACATTGCGGACTTTGCGAACTTCGCGTGAGGTTTTAGAAACGTTCGCTAACGCTTACACCCACGGGTTTACCCCCGTGGCTCGCCTAAATTATCGCTGCATTACCGCCTTTCATTAAGCGTAATTACGTTACCTCGCCGCCGTTATCGAACGATACATTCAAATCGAATGATTCCGCCTTCGCCCGGTTCGAGCGGGTCTTCGATTTCCCATCTCAGGACGAGCGATCCGGCTTTGTTCGGTTCTGTCATGAACGCGCCTTTCTTTGAGCATTGGGCTGACCCTTCGGCGTATTCCAGACGTCCGGTCAAGCTGTCGAGAATGGTAACGTTTCCAACGGGTTCATCTCCCACGTTGTCAAAGCGAATGGTAAATTCGATGTGATCTCCGGGGCGGGCGTCTTCGACGCTGGCGATTTTAACGATTCGCACTTTCGGATTGTGCGTGTCTTTGTCAAGCTGATACAGGACGCCGGGTCCTTCGTCTTTGACAACCGCCATAACGCGATTGTAGTCAATGGCGACTTGCGGATTTGTCGTAAATCCCCAGGACGCGGCTCGGCGAATGGATTCTGCCAGGATGCCGGCTTCGGAACGATCCATAACGCCGGTTTTGATAATCTTGAGGTTTTCGTACGCCTTGAAGGAGTTGTCGGCAATCATCATTTGACGTCTGTTGGACGATTCGCCAGCTGCAATCTTGCCAATAAACTGTTCTCCCGGTTTGGCAGCGATATTTTCGCCGTAAGCCAGATGGCGTTTGCTTTGCATTCCGCCAACGTTTCGCTGCTGGTTAACTGCCAGCCGAGTTCCATCGTAGCCGATCGGCTTCTGAACGTTTTCGTTTATCCCTGCGTAGATGACCTGGCGAACGGCGCGAAATTTCGGAGCGTAAATCTCGACTCGGTTACTGGCTTCAACGCCGACTTTGCCGTCGATGGTGTCGAAGTGAACGATTGTATTTTCCGGCTCCAGACCGGAAACGGAAAAGTCGTCGTGAACTTTGACGCCCTTGGGACCCATGCCGCCGTCTGCAATGAATTCGTCTTGAGGCCATTGACCTCCGTTGGACGGCTGAATTCCCGGAGGCGTCCATGCGGAACGAACGCCGCCCTGCGGCTGATTGAACGGCAGCGGGGTTGCGGGAATGACCCCCTGCGCGTTTGGCGAGGAAACTTCTGGCTGAAAGTCCTGAATTGTCGGGGAAGAATACGGAACAGCCGGCGTTGGCGCAATGTTTTGCGGCGGCAAAGACTGAGCTTCTGACAGCGGAACGTCTGAGAGAACCTGGAAGTCCCTGATTTGCCCTTCCTGTCCGCCAATGTATTGTTCAATATTATTCGGGTTGAAATTTGAGGGCGATTGACCGCGGAACGTCGCTCCGCCGCCGACATAGCCGTTTATTTCAATGGATGAAGTGTTATCGGGCGCCGCCTGATTGCCGATTGCAGGACTGACGGGCGCAGTTTCCGGATTGGAAGATGTCTCAACCGACGGCAGACGTTTAACTTCAATCGGTCCGTTGGGGTCGTACGCCATGGGGTCGTTAGAAGGAGTAACGTCGTATTGCTTGTTGATGGTGATGGTTCGCGTCGCTTCGCCGGCGCCGGAAGCGTTCTCAATTATTTCGCCGGATTTCGTCGGTTGATCTGTTTTTGCAGTTTTATCAACGTGAGAGTTGACTGGAACGAAAACCCACTTTTTCCCGTTGGCGCCATTTGTGGCGCAGGAGGTCATTGAGCAAAGCGTCAGCGCGCTCAAAACAGCTGCAAAGAGCAGACGAGTTCGATTGGATGAAATAATAGGGCGGCGAATATTCATTGTTCCGTTCCTGTTTAATCAAACGTTATCTAAAAACGTTAATTATTGAAGTTGTATAATATAATGAAGCGTTCCGCCTGAATTCTGCAGAATTAAGACGGATGTCTAATATTTCGGTTAAATTAAAATTCGATGTTGTCAAAACCGTCGTTTGATCCCGGCGCGGCGCCTGGCTGTTCTGGTTGAATCGCAGGGAGTTCCGCCGGCTGTTTGGCTTTGGGGTCTGGCGTTTTGGAAGCGCCGGGTTTAGCCGGGGCGAAAGTCGTTGTGGACTTCCTTGTCGCGGGGACGTTGGTATTGTAATCGATAAACGACGGCGAGCCAAATTGGAATTCGTCGCTTAAAAGTCCTTCTGGCGTTCGGATCGGAGCGCGTCCGCCCAATCGCAGTACCGCAACCGGACGCCCCATCGTATCGGCAACGGCGACGGGGTCAGCGTCAGACGGAATGTCAAACGTACTTTGATATTTATTGGGCGGATTGACTGTCGGAATGGGATTGTTTGGGTCTTCAAGGTAAATGACTCGCGTAACGAGGTTGCCTCGAAGCGCCTCTTTTATGTCTTCCAGCGATATTTCAACGACTATCGGGTTTTGAACTTCTTTTCTCTGCGGAGCGTAGATTCTGTCGATAACTTCCAGCGTTGGGTATAGTTCAGCGCCTTGCGCGTCCAGTATTGGGAAGTTTGTGATTCGGAATCGGTAAACCTGTCCGATAAGCAAACCGACGACGTTGGGCATCGGCTTTAGCGGAGTGAATTCGCCCTGATACGTCATGGATATCTTTACGCCGCGGGGACCGTAAAGCAAAACCGGTTGATAGTATCCTTGAACCGGACCGCCCATGTGCAAACGCTGCTGACCAAGAAATCCGGGCGACCGAACGCCAGCGCTGTTGTAATGCACCGGCGGAACTCCAACTGCAGACCTCTGTGAATAAGATACGGAGGCGGTACTGAGTAAAATCAATACAGCCAGGCATGAGGACAATGCGCGTCTGATAGCGTTTGAATACACGTTCATCCCTGAACTTCCTGGTTAAAGTATGTACAAACCGATATTTTTCCGAACATACCGGCAGACAGTTGAGTCTGATTTGTTGTGTTTTTCGGATAAATAACGCGATAATTCGAATCTGCTTTGACTTATCGGAATAATCCTTATTATTTTATATCGGCTAAATAATTAGAGAATTCCAACGAAAAAACCGTCTGAACCGGAATTTTTTACTTTCCGATTCAGACGGTTTACTGCGTTATGACGAAATCGAGGATTTGGCTTGCCCGAGTTCAGGCAGATTAGCTGCTAAATTTTATCTCGGCCGAGCGGCATCGTATGTGTTGCGAATATAGTTTCGTTCTGTTCTGTTTCCCGTGTAAGCGTTGGGAACGTAAGCCGGGGTCGGGACTCCGCTGGGGGTCATCTGAGGCGGGGCGCCGAAAGCCGGACCGGAAACTCCGGAGACGTAGTAATTCGGATTTCCAGCGCCGGCGGCGGACATGTAGGGGCTTCCCATGGAAACCGGTTGTCCTACGCCTTGACCTTCAATGCCGCCTTTTTGGATGTCGATGTTGCCCAAGCGGACGATAGCCATAATCGAACCGCGGCGAGCCGCTTCAGTAATCGGGTCTACGCCCGGATCAAGGCGAGTGCTGACCAGCGTGTCTGGCGTTCCGACGGCAATCGCCAGTTCCTGGAATTCCGGATCGGGCAGATAAATAACCTTTGTTACGAAGTTGCCGCTGAGAACCTGAGTAATGTCTTCGTCAGTGAACGAAACCGAAATAGCCTGATGTGTCAGGAATTCGACGGTGCGGGGGGTAACCGGAGCAATTTCCAGGGTCGGATACAGTTCAACGCCTTCGCGTCCCGGAATGTGGGACAGCTTGAGACGATAAATGCCGTTCTGCGGGAAGTTTTCACGACCGGGGCAAACCAGTTCTGGAGAATCAAACGCGCCGACGGCGGAAATGTCCCACTGAATTCGAGCGCCAGCCGGGCCAATAAACGAAACCTGAGACGTCTGAACTGGACCAGGCGTTTGCGCTCCATACTGCTGACCGGGGAGAACGCCCGGACCAGGACCGGCAACTGCCGGATTGTTGGCGTTGACATACATCGCGCCGTTATTATACATCGCGCCATTATTAACGGCTCGACGCACACCAGGCGCCCCGTAACCCGCTCCAACTGCTCCGTTAGGCGCGGCGGACTGATAACCTTGAGTTGCGACTGCTTCTGATTCCGGGCAGTAGCTTTCGTACGGTCCAGCAACTCGCTGTGGTCCCTGGCAACCTGCCAGAAGTCCCAAAGAAAGGCAAAGAACAACAAATGCGCGAATCTTCATCGTGATTCTCCCAAAATTGAATCTGTTTTTCGGCTTTTCCAAAATACCTGTTGCGAAATTACGCCGATTTCGTTATAATGCGTTTAATACACAGTACGTTCAGGCTCGATTCCTGACGTTTTACGTTGGATTTATTGTTTTTCGTTCCGATTCCCAGTACGTTTTTTTCGCTCTTGCGAGGATTTTCAACGGAATTATGGAAATCATAAATCGATTTAACAACTATTCCAATCGTACTTACTTCATTTCATCGGTTATATTACTCTAAAAGATTGAATAATTTCGGTAACTTTCCAGAAAATGACAAAGAAAATTAGATTGCTGACCGTAATATTGTTAAGCTGCATAATCTCGGCAATATTCTTGTCGTCTGTAAAGATAAAATATCCTGAGATAATTATGGAAAATAAAA
>CACXSS010000263.1 GCA_902770245.1 uncultured Planctomycetota bacterium
AATTGAGTCAATAACTACAAACCGGGCGTTGGCGCCAGAGGTCGCGATTCCGCAGTTGGTCAGATACTTGAACTCCTTGACCTTTTCGCCGGTCTGGTCGAGAATCCCGATTTTCCAGCCAGCGGGTGCGGTCGAATCGTCTGAACAGGGCGGGGCGTCGCCGACGGCTACGTCTCCCCCGATGTCGACCAGCGCGGCGGGGTATCCCAGTTCTTTGAGCAGTTCCAGCGACTTGTCGATAATATATCCTTTGGCGATTCCGCCTAAATCGAGTCGAACGCCTTTTTTGAGGAATCGCATGGTGTGCGTTTTCTCGTTGAGTACGACCAGATTGAAGTCCGTCAGCGCCCGGGCTTCCTCGAGCTTGTCGCGTTTGGGAAACTTTTCTTCTCGAACGGCACGCCGCCACAGTCGCACCGCGTTCGCCACAGTCGGGTCAAAGGCTCCGTTGGAAAGACGATGGTATTTCTTCGCGGCAACCAGAACCGTCCATAAATCGTCGGAAACGGGGACTTCCGAACCGTCTTGAGCGGCAACGCACGCTTTGCGGAGTTCGGAATCGGACTCGTAGTCGCTGAAGACCATTTTTAGACGTTCGATATTGTCAAAAACCCGTTGAGCGGCGGCGTCTGCCCGTTTTTTCCCCTCTTCTGAAGACGTATCGGCATAAAAAACCAGCCGAACGGGTACTGCCATTTGAATTTTTTTGTATTCCAGCCGTTCAGGCGGTTGCAAAGAATCCGCTTTTATGTTATAATAGGGAATGAAAGTTGCGATAACCGTCGCGACAATTGGTATGATTGCTGTGATTTTCATAGTAAAATTGCAGTTGTTTAAATGTTTTATTTTAACACGGAGATTGAACTCTAATGACTATTTTAACCAAGAATCGGGGATTTTTGCAAGCCCTCCTGCTGGGAATTTTTGCAATTTCTTTCTGCGCGACCGCGTCCGCTCAAGAGTATCGTAAACTCTGCCCGGAATGGAACCTGCCTCAAGTCGCCGCCCCCAACGCCTCGGCAGCAACCGAAGCCGACATGAAGCCCTATACCGAAACGATTCCCGGAACCGGCGTCAAGTTTGACATGGTTCCCATCAAAGGCGGAGAATTCCTCATGGGATCTTCCGAAGACGAACAGGAAGCCGAAGGCGGCGAAGCCGAACCGAAATACTTCTACGATCCCGCCGCGGAAGGACCTCAGCACAAAGTTCAGGTTTCCCCCTTCTGGATGGGCAAATACGAAGTAACGTGGGACGAATACCTCTCCTGGTCAACCGGACAGTCTACAAAGCTGCGTAAAGCGGCTGGCGATCCGGATACGGCTAACACCCAAATCGCCGACGCCATTCCTCACCCCACTCCCGCTTATACCGACATGACCTTCGGCATGGGCAAGGAAGGATACCCGGCAATCTGCGTTCCTCCGTTCTCTGCTACAATGTACTGCAAATGGCTTACCGCCGTTACCGGACGTCTGTACCGTCTGCCGACCGAAGCGGAATGGGAATACGCCTGCCGCGCCGGCACGACCGGTCCGTACAGCTTCGACGCTGCCGACATCGACGATTACGCCGTTTACTACGACAACTGCGACGACAAGTACGCTAAAGTCGGAACGAAAAAGCCCAACCCGTGGGGTCTGTACGACATGCACGGCAACGTCTGGGAAATGTGCCTTGACAAGTACGAAGTCGACGGTTATCAGAAACTCATCGACGCCGCTGGCGGCAAGACGCTGGTCAACCCGCTCAACCCGGCAGAAGGCGCAGAATACAAAGTCGTATTCCGCGGCGGTTCCTGGAACGACGACCCGGAACGACTCCGCTCCGCCGCCCGCTGGGCGTCTCACAAAGACTGGAAAATGCAAGACCCGCAGATCCCGCAGTCAATTTGGTACTACACCGACTCGCAGTGGGCTGGCTTCCGCATCGTTCGACCGCTCAAGAAGACGACCGCCGCTGAAGCGAAAGTCTACGAACCGGACTTCGAACATTACGACGCCTACATGAAAGACCGCGGAAAGCGCGAATAGTCTGTGTAACGCGAATAACGCTCTGTCCCAAAAGGGAAGACGCATATTTGATAAATGTAACAAGTGAGGAGTTCAACCGCTCCTCACTTGTTGTATTGACAGTCCTTTCTCGTAATATTTCCTGCTGATTTTTGGCTCTTCCGGTAAGTTGGTACCTAGTGTTTCCGCAGGTCAGTCCGTTCACGGATTTGACGGATTAAACGGATTTTCACCGATTGAATAATTGACTATTCATTGTTTTCCAATAACTACAGTTAAGTAGAAAAACTTAATCTATCAACAATCATGAAAAAAATAATTATTACAGTATTTAGTACTCTTTTAGGGGTTGCTATGTTTTTTTTATACTTACCAGCATGTGAATTTATTGATTTCTATTCGTGGACACAGTCAAAAGTGAACCGTTCAGTAGTTGAAGGTGACAAAATTGTTATTACTATAGAACGATTTAAAAATGATCAAGGTAAATTTCCAGATAAATTAGAATTGTTAGTGCCTCAATATTTATCTAGCTTACCGAAACCGTATGTTCCACCATATAAATGGGAATACAAAATAAAAGATGGCGAGTATACTTTGAGTGTTAATATTGGATATCCTTATTGTACATATTATTCTAAGAGTTCAAAATGGTATAGCGATGGAATTCCTTGGAATTGGTAAATTTATATTATCGGCTTTCCAACAAAAACTATTGGTAAGTACTTGTACAGGCAATTTCCCAAGAGTATGAATTTTATTTGAAATAATTTGTATTTTCCTATTCGCAGGACTTGATTTATCCTTTAGAACGTTTTATAATATCAACAGATAACTCAAGATAAACAACAATTTCCCAATGCTCCGTTCGGTTCATAATTCTGCCGTTGAATTAACACTCCCTCTTTTTTGTCGAAAGAGACGCAGGAGCAATATTGATTTTTGCTTGTTCGCAGGATTACAGCCGTTCTCTATCGTTGGTCGCCGTTATTCCGCCGGATCGTCTCGTCGGTTTTCTCCCTTCTGTTCTGATCGCTTCGAACGCCGCGGGCTGGTTTACGTTGGCGCCGATATTGAAAATGCTGCGCAAACGCTAGGCGCCAACTTACCGGAAGAGCCAAAAATAATTAATCGGGCAGGAATGTGCGAAGCCGCACGGGCGATAGGATGAGGTTTTGCCTCCGAAAAAGCCGGTTTTGGCAATACCCACTTCCAATCAGGAACCGACCTTGTCAGCGGCGTAGACAACGAAGTTGGCGTCGTTGCCACGTTCCCAGCCCGTCTGCGTATTCTGCGTTCAAAATAAAAAACTGCCTGTTTCCAATCCAGGATTGATTTCACCATTCAGATTCACGTGGAGATAGACTTCAATGACCAGTTTAATCAACTATCAGAGTTTATGGACTTCCCTCCTGCTGGATATTATTGCAATTGTAGGCTGCTCTGCCGCGTCCGGTCAAGAGTTTCGCAAGCCCAACGTTGAATGGAATCTGCCTCAAGTCGCCGTTCCCAACGCCTCAGCTGCGGCGGAAGCCGACATGAAAGCCTATACCGAAACGATTCCTGGAACTGACGTCAAGTTTGACATGGTTCCCATCAAGGGCGGCGAATTCCTCATGGGATCTTCCGAACAAGAGCAGAAAGATCAAGTCGGCGAAGCCGAACCGGAATACTTCTACGATCCCGCTGCTGAAGGACCTCAACACAAAGTTCAGGTTTCCCCCTTCTGGATGGGCAAATGCGAAGTAACGTGGGACGAATACCTGTCCTGGTTGACAGGACGGTCAGCAATACTTCGTAAAGAGGCGAACGAGCCGGAAACGCCTAATACGCAAATGGCGGACTCGATTCCCTGTCCCTCTGCTTGCGCCTATACAGACATGACTTGCGGCATGGGGACGAAAGGCTATCCGGTTATCAACGTTACCCCGTTTGCCGCTAAATTGTACTGTAAATGGCTTACCGCCATTACAGGGCGTCTGTACCGTCTGCCGACAGAAGCGGAATGGGAATACGCCTGCCGCGCCGGTACGACCGGGGCGTACAGTTTTGACGTCAAAGACATTGACGACTACGCCGTTTACTATGGCAACAGTTCCGACAAGTACGCTAAAGTCGGATCGAAAAAGCCGAATCCGTGGGGTTTGTACGACATGCACGGCAACGTCTGGGAAATGTGTCTTGACAAATATGAAGTTAACGGGTATAAAAAGCTTATCGGCGCTGCTGACGGAAAGACGCTGGCAGACCCGCTCAACCCGGCAGAAGGCGCAGAGTACAACGTCGTATTCCGCGGCGGTTCGTGGGACGACGACCCGGAACGGCTACGCTCCGCCGCCCGCTGGGCGTCCCACAAAGACTGGAAAAGGCAAGACCCGCAGATTCCGCCGTCAATTTGTTTTTTTACTGACGCCTGCGCCGCTGGCTTTCGCGTCGTCCGACCGCTCAATCCCGCAGGCGCCGTTCCGGCAAAAGAGTATGAACCGGACTTTAAAATATTAGATGAATATTTGAAAGGCGTTGAAAAGAGTAAATAAGGGTCATCCGGTAACTGCGTACCTAACAGTTTTTGAGCAGGTCAGTCCGTACACGGATTTGAC
>CACXSS010000264.1 GCA_902770245.1 uncultured Planctomycetota bacterium
TTCGCAAAGTTTTAAAAGTCCATATAGAACCATGAGTTTAGACTTAAACCTCAAACCAAACGATATCGATGAAAACGCTCTCAAACCCGTGGCAGCCGCCGCGATGGGGGCGTACTACTATCGGAAACTTCTAGTAATGCTTTTTCTAATAAACCTCTGTGGGGCATTGATATTCTTCTTTGCTTTGGCAGCTGTATCCGAACAATTATCAGAGGTTCTTTTTGTTGTTCTTGCAATAGCGCTGCCGGGCGTTTTCTTTGTTTTTTATATCTGGTGGATGATATTATTGTATAAATCCTCGAGAGCCTTTTGCCGGATTCGAGAAGAAATCGTTCCGAATGCTAAATCCACCATTACCAGATCGTGGATAGCGTTTTTTATATCCTCGGGAATCCTCATTTTTGTACAATCGATTTTACCTGACCTTGTTTTTCCAACTGTTCTTGTAACACCGACATTTGTTAAAACTTTAAGTCCAACATCAATGACAGAATGGTATATACTATTAGTAATACTTATACCCGCCATTTACAGTATTGGCATTTTCGCATTGTTCATTTATCGGATAAAGCAGAAATTCGTTCCTGACAAAATCCCGGGCTGGCTGGCAGCGCTGTTTTTCGTTTGCCTGTATCCGGTCGCCATATACTGCTATGTCGATAAAATCTATCGATTCTTTTCCAACCAGTTTGGATATAAGGCGATTGAAAAGATATACATTCCATAACCATGAAACTATACTTCACCGTAAAGCGTTTGGATCGCATTTCCGATCTCGCGTCGGACGATTCAAACCCGCTGACAAAACAGGAATTCGATTTCGACCCGGCGCCGAAGACGCTTCGGGAGCTGCTAACCCAGCTTGTCAAACACAACGTATTAGAGTACGAGAAAAAGATCCCGGAGTTGCCCAACAAAACCAAGCCGCAGGTTAACAAATCGGTCGAGACGGTAATTCAAGCGTTTGAAGACGGGCTGTTTCGCGCGTTCAGTCCAGACGGGGAACTCACCCAGCTGGACGAACCGCTCAACCTCGCCGACGGCTCAACGCTGACGTTTATCCGCCTTGCGTTTCTTGCTGGAAGCTATTTTTAAACTGTGAGCTAAAATATGGTTTATTGCGGGACAAGCAGTCCCACACGGAAAACACGGATGAAACGGATTTTCACCGATTGGTTAATTGATGTTCGAAGGGTGAAATACCTATTGCGAAGAAGATAACGCCCCCTGGATGTAGCCCGTCCCCGGGCTACTTGCTAGAATAAGAAATATCCTCTTTCGCAGGAAAGCCCGCTCGAACAACTGGATCGCGGCTGTATCAGCCGCCTTTCGAATAAAGCGGGCGAAGACGCCCGCGAACCAGTAGAACGGGCTGGCTTTCCACGTTCAAAGATTTTTGGAGGCTTCCGCTTTCCCTTGACGGCTTTCGCCGTCAAGTTGTAGCCCGAGGACGGGCTACATCCAGAGGAGGTTTTCCGCTTCGTCGTTTTGTTATGCACACTGCGCGGCGTTTCGGTTCGCTTCGCGGACATCCTCCGCGCCTCCGCGCCTCCGCGTGAGCCTTTTCCGGGGGCTTACGCATCCCGGCTCGCCGAAATTTACCAGAAATCCCTTTTACCCAATTTGATTCGTCATGAACAACTTCGACATTCACAACTTCGACAACGATATACAGGAAAAGCTCAATATCTTTTTGCAGAAACGAACGCTGCTGTCTCCCGGCGTTTGGCGGGATTTATTCGACGCGGCGGCGTGGGATTGGCTAACCGATGAACTGATTTCGGACAAGTCGGAGCTTAAAGACGAATTGAAAAAACATGGTATCAATCCGCAAGAAACGGAAACGATTCTCCGTCAGGAAGAGGTTCTCGAACAGCTTGCTCAGCCGGGCTGTCCGTTCTGGTCGGCGTTTCCAGAATCCTTTCAGACGGTTTTGCCGCGGTCGGTTGAGATTCTTTTCAGAACGCCGTGGCAGTCCGGGCTGTACAGAAGAACGTTTAGAACTTCGTACGATAAAACGCTCTACGCAAACGACGTCGCCCGGCTGATTGACTACTGTTACAAATTGTGGGACAATCCCTTGACTCTGGAGAAGTCTCTTTATCTCGGCATTTCCGGGGGCGAAGACGAGGAAAAAGACCCATTGCTTCAACTCGTCTGCGTTAATCCGTTTATTGACTTCTGGATTGCCGACGCTCTCGACCGCCGCGACCCGTTCGTCTGCCAGTACATTCGCGACGCCTTCTACGAGGGAAACAAGGATCTAACCAACAGCGCGATTCTCGCCTGTTTTCAAACCGTCAATCCAGACGCACTGACGTGGATTTCCGACTATATGCTGTCGCTTAAACTTGAGGAAGGAATCCGACAAAAGATCGCAGAGTCCTGCGATCAGGGAACGTTCGACGCGTTTTGTTACATGGTTCATTTCATCGACAAACACAACCTGATTCGATTCTCCTCTGTAACGCGCGCGTTTTTATGCTGGGTTGGCTGGTCTGGAACCGGAACCGGGCTGGAAGTCGCCGCTCGTCCGGAAACGCTTAAAAAGCAGTTCAAGGAATTCGTTCATTTTCTGGACAACCCCGTGGCGGGGAGCCAGTCCGCGCTACCGCGCGAAATAACAAAAACCGCTCCCGATGGTCGCTTTGAATATTGTTCGTCCCATGTCAAGATGACGAAAAGTCAAAAGAACAACCCTGTCAGCCGGTATCTGGCGCTGTCGGCGCTGGCGGCAAAGGACGCTGTACTCGCAGTTCAAAGCTGCATGGAGATTATCGAGTCCGACGACGAAACGTTTCCCGTCAAAGCGACGGCGGCGTACATGCTCAAACAGATCAAGTTGCCCATCGACCCCATCTGGATTCTCGACCAGCTTGATCGGTGCGTACCAGAGCCGGTTTTAACCAACTTGCTTCTGGATCGAATTCAATACTCTGCGTTCCCCGATGACGACGAGGGGGTTCAAGAAGCCCGGGAAATCTACTGGCGGCTGCGTAAACTGTTTGACCGTTTTCCCGCCAAATCCGTTTCCGCATTTCATCCCGTCTTTCCTGAAATGGAACTGTCCGTCAGCCAGGCGCTTCTGTTTGAAGAGCTGAGGACCTGCGTCAAATCTATTTGGGAAAAAGAGGAACTGGAAGATTTGTCGAAGTTGGCTGTTCAGCTCAAAGCCAGCAGCTTTTCCAAGACGTGGTTTATCAGTACCGTTTTGAGATTCTTCGCGCCAACGCCTGACCCGGACGCGACGGATCCCTATTATAACCGGAAGGTATACAAAGAGGATCTGGAACGTTACAAAACCTTTCCGCGAACCGACGCGATTCGAAATTCGATTTTCGATTTCCTGTCAGACAGAACGCCGTCCGTTAAAGAGGAAGCGCTGAAGTTAATCGTTCAGCTGGAAAGTCTGACGGACGACGAACTAACCAAAGTGAAAAGCCTGCTCAAAGCGAAATCCGCTTCCGTTCAGGAACTGGCTAACAAGATTATTAAAAAATTCGATTCCCAAACAGAGGAAGACAAAAGCGCCGTTCTCTGGACGGAGGAAAACGGGTTCGGCTTGTACGACCCGACGCTCGACTACTCTCTGCCTGTCGCTCCCGCAAAGCCGGAGTTCAAATTAGACAGCTTCGTTCCGAAAAACGCCGCAAACGCTATTGAATTGATTCGTCAGCTGGACAGTTTCATTTCAGAGCATAAATCCGACGAGATTACATACGTCAATTGGCAGGACGCCAAAACGATTACAACCATCAGCGCTATAGAAGCGGACGAAGCGCGATCCTTTAGTGGGCATTTCTATGTTAACAATCCGAAAGCCAACCGGGCGGCGCCCGAACTGTGGGACTCGTTTTTTGAAAAGCGTTCCTTTAACATTCTGGAAGGGCTTGCCGCGTTGGCGATTATCGGCTGGAATAGCGCCAGCGACAAAAAGCGAAAAGAACTCGTTCTGTTTTACGGCGCCGATTTCAATCCCAAGCCGGGGAAAATCCAGTTTCCCTTTTTCTGCTTTTCCGTCATTGCCCGACAGGTCAATAAACAGCCCGACTTCGAACAGACGCTTTTGTCGATTTTGGAATCCTTCGTCCAAACCCCAAAAGAGGCGTTATGTAAAACAATGCCAGAGGATTTTTATTGTTATTCTCAATACGCTGTTATTGGCTTTAGCGAATTCGAGTTTTGGTTTGACTTCTTTAAGCGTCTCGCTTTCACATCAGAGAAGTTCGCGTGTCTGTGGCGGCTCTATTCGCAGATGGAAGAACTCTATCTGGACACGAAAGTCGGCGGTCTGCCGGATATTCTCTATAAAAGCGACCTGCTCAAGGCGTACGATCTGAATTATATAACGCAGCAATACGCCTTTATGGCGCTCATTAAATGGCGTTTGGGGGCGGAAGCCGTCTATTCTCCGGACGAAAAGATAGAAGCCGAAAAAAGCCATCCGCTGCTGAGAACCCTGTTCAAACGTATTGCCGACGTGGAACTGACCCGGACGGCGGAACCGACGGGGCTGTCGGGATTCATTTTCAAAGTCAGT
>CACXSS010000265.1 GCA_902770245.1 uncultured Planctomycetota bacterium
ACTGGAGCTGGATTCGAAACTACTGGAGCAGGATCCATCGTTGACGACATGAATGAACCTGGTGGAATGGGATCAGACGCCGCTGGCGTTATATTATATCCTCCATTGACGTCGTTTCCCGTTGACATGTCTGACGCAGCGTTATCATCAACAGTATCATTTGTTGTGGAGGCGGTCATGTCGGACGTTGTCTCAGACGGGGTAACATCTTCATTTTGGGGCGATTTCCCTTTTTTGGAATCCTTTTCATGCTTCACCGTAATCTGATAACTGCCAATGAACGATTCCGGCTGAGAAGCGTCATACGCCTGCGGAAACGTTAAAACAACCGAAGATGGTTGAATATCGCTGATTTTCACCTCAGACGCACCCTCCCATTTTGGCGCAGGAGCAGTCTCAAAACGTTGATTGGTGTAAATGTATTTGGAGATATTCCCCGGTTCTGCAACAATATAGCTTGTTGAGAAAAAGGAGTCAGTCAGAACGTCGTAGATTTTCAAATACATTGAAAAATCTTTCTTCACGTCCACAATGTACATTTGGGCGGCGTTTCGATGTCCTGCTGGGAACTTTTCAAAAATTCCGCCGGTCATTTCATAATAGCTCAACGTTGAGGTTCCAAATGCAGTGAAATTGCCCTGCCATACGCTTCGCAAGTCGTTTGATGGATAGTGGGAATGACCAGAGTAATTAATGACTTGCGGATATTCGTCCAAAAGCGGTTTTAAATCAGGAATTCCCCAATGATCAATTCCACAAGACCCATAAACCGTTTCCGAAACATGATAATGTTGGAATACTACAATCGGTCGTTTGGGATTGTCTTTTGCCGCTTCTTTGAGCTGCTCGGATAGCCAGTTCATAGAACCGCCAAAATCTCCGGCTCTTCCGTTTCCTCGGTCTGGTGAAACGCCGATAAAATGAAAACCTTTGATAACCGTATGAGTATTGACGGGCTTCTGAAAGATATTTTCCCAATGCTGGTGCGCGCCTCCGACTCTCGCGTGATCATTTTTGCCGATAAACTCGTGGTTTCCCATGCAGATCAGAGCCTGCGTTCCGTCCGGAAGCCCCTCGTAAAGCGTATTCCGAAACAATTCAAGTTCCGATGTATAGCCATGATTAGTAACGTCGCCGGCAATAACCAATGCGTCAAATTTGGATTTTCCTAAATATGCCAGCGCTTTTTGCAAGCGATTGCGTTCATTGGAATTCGGGTTGCTGCTAAAATGGACGTCGCTTATGACGGCGTAACGCAGAACAGACTCTTCGTTTCCTTCAGACGCTGTCAAAACGGAAGTGGGAACAGCCGCCAGAAAAAATAGAGAACCCAGGAAATCACGACGATTTAATTTCGTATTGAACATGTTATTTCCTTTTTAAATAAGTGGAGAAACAAATCTGTTTCTCCACTGAGTCGTAATGACGTCTTAAAAACAATTACTTTTTGTACCAGAGATACAGATAATCTCCACCAGCGCCCTTGTTCAGATCAACCGGAATCTTTTGCCATCCTGGAGGCATGTTGCCATCGCCCATAGAGACGAAAATGTCGGTAATCGGCGCTCCGCCCCCTCGCTGATAGCAAAGGTACAAGTAAGCTCCACCTGCCTGATGGTTCAGGTCAGTATCAATTCTCCCCCATCCCGGAGGCGGCGGTGCATTATTACCCTCGACAACGTGAAGACCTGTGATGGGGCCTCCCACACCCGGGTTTCGTGTGAAAGACAGGTAAATGTAATTGGTTTTACTTCCGCAACCTTTGTTCAGGTCAACATCAACTAGTTGAAATCCCGGCTTAACCTGACGCGCCCAAGCTTGATTTCCGCTTGAACGAATCTCTATGCCCGTAATAGCTCCCTGAGCCTGGCACAGAGAACTGACCATGCACAAAATAAACAGCATAGCCAGCGGAACAAATACTTTCTTCATTGTATTTCCTCCAAAATGAAATTGTTGAGTTTGAGAATAAGCGCTTTTCTTCAAAAAACTACTTGTCTTTGAATGTCAGTAGCAGGAATTCTCAAACGAAATCTGTAGTAACCTCTTAAAAAAGAACACAATTACCACTATCTACATTATTATCATAATTGTTTTTTTTTTTTTGTCAATAATCAGACCGTTTTTTTTTAAAAAAAATTAAGATTATATCAATTACATATACAAATTTATATATTTTTAACTATTTTGTTTTCCAGAATGTCATGTCTGCTATAGAGATAAACGCTTTCAAGTTGTTTTTAAACGTCCAACGAAAACGAAAATATCCAAATGCGCTTTACGTTCATAGAGCGGAATTTTAAAACTTACCGCTATTTTCAGTTTAGACATACGACACCAGAGAAACTGCTTATTCTCTCCAATTGTATTACATTTCCTGTTTTAACTATTAATACGATAAATTTTTCTTTCGAATGCTTGATTCTTTCAATTAATAGAGTAAAATATAGAAAGTTGCGAGTTGCGAGTTGCAAAAAGAGTTTCCCTATTGCCAATTGTTCGGTTCGCCTTCGGCGAACTGCGTAATTCCGTTCGCTTCGCTCACTCCATTACCGCCTTCCATTAACTAATTCCCCCTGCTCCCTGATATGTATATTTGGTTTCGCACATGGCAGCTGGGCGTTAAAAGCCTGTTGCTGCACCCGCTTCGGTCGCTATTGACTGTGTTGGGTATTTTTATCGGCGTTTCGAGCGTAATCTGGCTCCTTGCCATCGGCGAGGGCATCAGCCAAAAAGCGCAGGAACAGATTGAAAACCTCGGCGCGACGAACATCATTGTTCGCACGGTCAAGCCGTCGGCGGACTCCGAAAAGAACCAGAGTCATATTCTCACGTACGGGATTCAGCGGGCGGACTACGAGGTCTTGGTCAGGAAATGGAAGGGCGACTGGTTGGCTGTACGCCGGAATACGCTGAGATTAACAAGCTCAAGCTGTCGCGCGGGCATTTTCTGACCACGACCGAATGCGAAGCGAAGAAGAACTACTGCGTTTTGGCAAACGAGACGGCGGAACGTCTGTTTCGATTTGCCAATCCTATCGGGAAAAACGTCAAGGTGGAAAATGCGTTCTATCAGGTTGTCGGCGTTTTGGAACCGCGTCAGGCGACAGCCGCTATCGGCGGGTCGTTAGACGCCCAGGAGTTCAACACGGACATTTACATTCCCATTAAAACCCTCTGGGAGCGCATGGGCGACTTAACCATCATTCCGCAGGGGTCGTCTCAGGAAAGAACGGAAATTGAATTAAGTCAAATTACGCTTCAGGTTGGTTCAGTCAACGAGGTCGAAGCGACTGCCAAGGCGATTGAAACGATTCTTTCCGCCCGGCGTCCAGACGGCGACTACGCGATTACAGTCCCGTTGGAACTGCTGGAACAGGCGCGAACGACCCGATTGATGTTCATTCTCTTTATGGGCATGATAGCCGCAATTTCGCTGGTCGTTGGCGGCATCGGGATTATGAACATCATGCTGGCGACTGTTACAGAACGAACGCGAGAAATCGGAATTCGCCGCGCTTTAGGCGCCAAGCGAAGCGACATCACCCGGCAGTTTCTGGTCGAAACGGTCGCGCTGTCGTCAGTTGGCGGAATCGTCGGGATTCTGGTCGGCTTTACGTGCGGTCCGATTATCGAGTTCGGAAAGTATATTATGAAAACGTCGTTCCCAACGGTTATGGCGTCGCTGCCGCCTGAGGTCGTCAACATGTCCCCGATTATCGTACCGTGGAGCATTCCCGTCGCATTTTTCATCGCTGTTGGAATCGGCGTTATTTTCGGACTTTATCCCGCCAGACGCGCCGCCATGATGGACCCGATTGAGGCTTTGCGCCACGAATAAACGGCGCCCGTCCTTGACAATCCATGAAGATTTGTCAGAATATTAAGTATAGCGTAACATTTATAGGAAACAAGCTTACGTGAGAAGTTTAGAGTTATTATTGAGGCGCTTCGCGTCAACTCCTCACTCCTCACTCCTAACTCCTAACTCAAATTATCCCCATACACTAAAAACATGCAAGAATATTTCCTTACTCACCCGCATCGTCGATACAACGCCCTGACAGGCGACTGGCTTTTGGTTTCTCCGCACCGCGCTCTGCGTCCCTGGCAGGGGAAAAACGAAACGCCGGCGCCGGATACGCGCCCGGAATACGATCCCAAATGCTATCTGTGCCCAACCAACACCCGGGCGGGCGTAGACGCCGACGGCAATCAGCTGGCAAATCCGAAATACGAACATACGTTCGTCTTTACCAACGACTATGCCGCTTTGCTGCCGGATCCGGTTCCAGAATCTGTAACGATTGAAAACGATCCGTTGTTCCAGGTTCAGGCGGTTCGCGGAACGTGTCGGGTGATTTGTTTCTCGCCGAAACACAACCTGACCATCCCCCAGATGGAATTGCCGGACATCGCTCAGGTTATCAACCTGTGGCAGGCGCAAACAAAAGAGCTTCGCGCCAAATACCGCTGGGTTCAGCTCTTTGAAAACAAGGGCGACATTATGGGCTGTTCCAACCCTCACCCGCACGGTCAGATTTGGGCGTCCGACACGCTTCCCAACGAGCCGGCTAAAGAAGACGCCAGACAGAAAGAATACTTCCAGAAAAACGGGCGACCGCTGCTGATGGACTACCTTCAGCGGGAACTCGAGCAGAAAGAACGCCTCTTCTGCGAAAACGAACATTGGGCGGTTCTCGTTCCGTTCTGGGCGCTGTGGCCCTACGAAACGCTGCTTCTGCCGAAAGTTCACGTTCCCTCCATGGACGTTCTGCCGGAAGAAATGAAATCGTCGCTGGCAGAAATCCTCAAGAGGTTCCTCAGCGCGTACGACAGAATGTTCGACTGCATTTTCCCGTACTCGATGGGCTGGCACGGAACGCCGGGCGTTGACGCCAACGGTTCCATGGGCGACAGCGACGCCTGGCAGCTGCACGCGCATTTCTATCCGCCGCTGCTTCGTTCCGCGAAGGTCAAAAAGTTTATGGTCGGTTACGAAATGCTCGGAGAACCCCAGCGCGACATCACCCCGGAACAAGCCGCCGCGAAACTGCGAGCGCTGCTGTAAGAAGCCTGCTGTCGTTCGCCTGACGGCGAATGCGTAATTCCGTTCGCCGTTGGCGAACTCCATTACCGCCTTTCATTCAATTACTACTCCTACATCAACTATGCTTCCCAATCTTCCTAAAGGCTATCGAGTTGCAGGCATCGCCTGCGGTTTGAAACCGAGTCACAAGCTCGATTTGAGTTTAATTGTTTCCGACCATCCAGCGACGGCGGCGGGCGTGTATACGCAAAACCTCGTCTGCGCCGCGCCGGTTACGTTTGACCGCTCTGTTACACCGGCAGAAGACGTCCGCATGGTTTTAATCAATGCTGGAATCGCCAACGCCTGTACGGGCGAACGCGGCTTGGAAGACGCTCGCGCTATGGCAGACGCCGTTCTGGACGCCGTCCCGCCGCAAGAAGGATTCAAACGCGGTCAGGCGCTGGTTATGTCGACCGGCGTTATTGGTCATTTCCTGCCCATGGACACGCTCAAAGCGGGGATTACCAACATCGTTAAGGAACTCGGAACGAGCCAGGAATGCATCCACAACGCCGTTACTGCGATTCTGACGACCGACACGCATGAGAAAGTCGCTTCCGCCACCGTGGAAATCAACGGGAAAAAGGCGACGATCTGGGGCATGGCAAAAGGAGCCGGCATGATCGGTCCGAATATGGCGACAATGCTTATTACGGTCATTTCCGACCTCGCCATTAACGCTACAATGGCTCAGGCGGCTTTGAAAGACGTCGCGGAACGAACGTTTAACTGCATCAGCGTTGATGGGCACATGAGTACAAACGACACGCTGGTTTTTCTCGCCAACGGCATGTCAGACGTCATGATCGGCAACAACGAGCAGTTTGAAATCTTCAAACAGGGACTTTACGACGTCTGTGAAACGCTGGCGCGAGAGATTCCCAACGACGGCGAAGGAGCGTTTCACCTTGTTACGCTTAACGTAGAAGGACTCAAGACGCGAGACGACGCTCGAAAGATCGCCAAGCAGATTGCGGAAAGCCCGCTGGTGAAAACCGCCATTCACGGCGCCGACCCCAACTGGGGACGAATCGTTTCCGCCGCCGGATACGCTGGCGTTCCGTTTAATCCAGACAACGTCAATCTGTGGGTCAACGGGTTCAAGCTGTTTGAAAACGGCGCCCCTGCCCCGTTCGACGCCAAAGAGGTTTCCAGGTCCATGGCGGACAATCGGGAAGTCGAAATTATCCTGACGTTCAAAGAAGGATCCGAATCCATTCGATTCTGGACAACAGACCTGTCGGAAGAATACATTCACATC
Source organism: uncultured Planctomycetota bacterium (assembly GCA_902770245.1). Taxonomy (GTDB): domain Bacteria; phylum Planctomycetota; class Planctomycetia; order Pirellulales; family Thermoguttaceae; genus RUG11551. The sequence goes on from CACXSS010000265.1 coordinate 6,354, forward strand.
AACGCAGACTATACTACGTGAATTAGTAATTAGTGATTAGTAATTAGTAATTGAAATCGTTATTGGATAAACGTTCGATTTAGCGTTTATTCAATAACGATTTTTTTGTTTGTACGTACTGCGTTCTCAATCCATAAAAAAACGGAGAAGACGCAATTTCTTACGTCTTCTCCGCCGACAATCAATCACTTCATCCAACTTATGGGGTCAAGACTAACGTTGGGGGTTAAGCCAGCGTTTGGAATCCGGGGCTGTGGAAGCCTTGACATCCATGGTGGTTTCGTAGGATACTTGCTGAATCGCCGGGGTCGATTCGATTGAAATCGGCGTGTTGGCGGCAAAGACAGCTTTCTGAACTTCGTGAACTTCGACCGGGGCGGGGGTCGGAACCATCTCTACGTCAGCGCTCTGAGAGAGGATGGAGTTTCCAGTCGCGGCTGGAGCGTTCTGAACGGAACGCGGGGCGGACGGGGAAACCGGGGCTGCCGGGGCGACTGTGGTCGTCATGCCTTCCGGGTTGATGTCGCGTCCGAGCTGCTGGTTGTATGGACCGCGGCTGATAACGCGAGGTCGAGTGTAACCGTAGTTGATGTACTTGCCGCGGCGGCGCATGTCAGCGCGTTTCTGAGCGTCGAAGTAAGCCTTCTGAGCCCACGGACCTTCAGCCAGCGTAACTCCGTCGTATTCCAGCAAGGAGGACTTGTATTTCTGAATCGCGATGATGGATTCGTTGTAGTCCGTAACAGAGCGGAAGTAGTCGCTTTCAGCTTCAGCCATTCTTCGCTGGGCGTCGAGAACCAGGTTCAACGTGGCAGTTCCCTGTTCGTAAGCGGCGGTTGTGGCGTCAACTTCTCTCTGGGCGGCAGCGCGGCGGTTGTAGTTCGTTTGAGCCAAGACGTAGTAGTCTTGCAGGTCGCGGACGGCTTGAGCCAACTGATGGGTCAATTCGAGTTCCTGTTCCTGGAGAATCGCTTTTT
>CACXSS010000266.1 GCA_902770245.1 uncultured Planctomycetota bacterium
TCTCGCCCGGCTGGAGGTAGACTAGAGATCGCATCCCTTGTACCATCCGTCCATTTTCGTCTAGCGCCTGAAATAGAATAGGAGTTTTGGCAGGGGCTTCAAAGTATGCTGAACCGTCTTCTTCAACGGGAACCGTTCCGATAACGCCGCGAACCGGACTGATAGTTGCAGTATGAAGCGTCGTCTCTTCCTGTCGCCCAATATGGTAGAGCCAGCCGGACGGCACGGACATCGCGTAAATCTGGACTATTCTCAACGATTTGATTTTAACTTTTTCCGGCCACGGTTTGAGGCTTTGATAGACGTTGGCAATGGTTACTTCCGCCTGCGGACGCGTTTTCCAGTCCCGGTCGGGGAACGAGATGTATTCCTGTGACGGGATTTCGCCAGGTTTGACCAACTCCGGCGCAACGGTCGGCTTGGGGCGCTTCATCAGCGGGAGAACGGTCGCGCAGCCGATTTCCGGGTCGCGATAAATCAGCTCTCTGTTGCCAAACCGGTCGAGAAGGTAAATGCCGTAGTCGCCGCGGCGATACTTCTTTCCCTCCATGCCCTCGTTTATAGGCATGGAATAATCGGCAACCGCGAGAAACAGGTCTTCGGAAATCGGGTAAGCGAACCCCCAGACTTGCGCTCCGACCTGGCTTTCCGGGAACCCGACGTCCGGCGTCAGCCGTTTGAGCGCCGCCATCGGGTCCCCGTTCTCTTCCGGCGCCCGGGCGGGGTCGATGATAACCAGCGAGCCGTAATTCTGACCGTGATGAAGCGCGCCTGTGGCGACGTACTTTGACGAGTTGGGAATCGGTCGCAGATCCATTTCCGTATTGGTTCTGTCGAATCGAATCGTATAGTTGGCGTGCATCTGGCGCGGGTCAGACCCGTTGAGCGTCATCACCCACGGATGATGAGCCGCGGACGAATGGCGGTCGATGTAATCCCAGCGCGTCCAGACGATCTTGCCGTCGTGTGACACAACCGGCGCCCATTCGTTGGTTTCGTGATAGCTCAGGCAGCGCATATACGTCCCGTCGGGGTTCATGTCAAACACGGTGAAGTTGGGGCATTGACGTCCGCAGCGCAGATACCCGCCCCGTCGTTCCGAAATGAACGCGATTCGACCGACAAGGTCGGTTCCTGATTGGACGTGGGTATCTTCGAACCCCGCTTTTTCGGAGGCATAACCTTGTCCTTCTGCCCGTGCGGTTTCGCACCCGTTGGGCAGAAAACACGGATAGAAGTCGTTCCACGTCCCGTCGGTAATCTGCCGCAAATTGGAACCGTCCGCGTTGGCGGTGAAAATGTGGAGGCATCTGCCACGATCCCAATGCCCCTTGGTCAGGTCTGTATGAGCGAAATGCTCTTTGCTCCCCTCGGCTTCTACATAGGCAAAGGCGATTTTCTGAGCGTCGTAGTCGAGAGCCAGCGTAGCAAACGCGCCCGTCGTGAGCTTGGTTCCCTTTAAGCGCCCGGACTCGACAACGGAGTTTTCCAGAACGTTTGTAACAGTCGGGTCTGCGTCCGGATTGAACGCGTTTTCCAAACGGAAGATTCCTCCGCCGGGCACAAGATTGACGCCGTAGTACTGGTCGCACATGTGGCTGTAGGTCGCTCGATGTTTTTTAACGAACAGGAGTTTGTCGAAATCCAGTTCCGGGTCAGCAAACATGATTCGCCGTCGAAGCTGAGCGATCTTCTCAAAGCAGGCGAACCGCTGTGTTACAGACGAGAACGCGGCGTCCGTCGGATTGAGCGCTTTGAGCTGGCTGACAAACGGCGCGGCGGCTTGAGCGTCGAGCTTTTCCAGCCGTTCCAACGCGGCGGCAGTTCGACGATAAACGACGTCCAGCGGCGTTTTGTCGCTGGGCAGAATCCCCGCCTGCGGGTCGTAAATCTGGCTGGCGATAGCGTCGTACTTCTGACGGTTAGCCAGTTCGTCTATGAGCAGATTGTACTCATTGACCAGTTCCGCGTTGGCGCCGGGGACGTCGGCGGGATTGACTTTGGCGCAGGTCGTAAACGTCTTGCCGTCTACAATCGGCTGGATTTCCGCCGCCGACCCGGCTGGGTAGTCGTTGAACGACGTCTTTGCCAGCGCTTTGACAAACCGCCCGCGAGCGGGAGCGTCAAACGTAATTGTAACAGACTCAATCGGCGCGGAACGATGCTCGTTCAGATTCCCCTTCCAGACAGGTTCGCCCGGCGTTTCCGGGTTGTCGTAGACGTAAATTTCCGTCTGGGAGTACGTCCCGTTGTTGTTCCCGTCCTGACGCGGGGTGTAAACGACGCCGCGAACGGACTCCGGCTGCTGCAAGTCTAGTTCAACCCAATGGGGAAACGGCGGTCGCTGCGGCTTTCGGAACTCCGTATGCCAAAACGTATCCGTCCGCCCGTCGCAGACGCGATACGCTTCGTACGCGCTGCAGTCGCTGTCAACCTTGACCGTAACGTCGCGCAGTTCTTTGCGCGGCTCGTCCGGTTGAGCGCATAACGCGGTAAAAGACGCTAATACTAAAACGAATAGGGGGAATAGTCTTTTCATGGGATTGTGGAGCGCTGCGCCCCCAGGCGCCGCCTTGTCGTAGGTGTTACAAATAAACCGGGATTAGTCGTGGGAAGTTGGAATAATTTTCGGCTGCGTCACAGTACGTGTGCAGGGCGTTGAATTCCGGGGGCTTACGCACCCCGGCTCGCCATTATCTATTTAGCATCTTTTCGGCGGTGTTCGCCCATTGCTGTCCGACGTAGTCAAGACCGTCAACGCCGAAGTGAATCTGGTTGCCGCCGTTTCCGCGCTGTTCGCGAGTCAGAACGTCTGTATTGGGGCCTTCAAAGACGAGCGGGTCGTCGGCGATGAGCTGCTTTTGCGCTTCAACCCCTCCGCCGCCAGTCGTCCAGTTCGCGCCTTTCCGGCAGTAGGAAACCAGCGCAACGCCCCACGGTACGTCCCAGCCCGCCTCTTTGCGGGACATGTAAATCACCGTCCGGAGTTTGTTATAGTATTCATCCTTGCTCATATTGCGTGAAAAGTCCGTTTCGCCCTGATGCCACAAAATCCCGGCGAAGTTCCCGTTCATAGCGCGAATGGCAGGCAGGAGTCGGTTCTCCAGGAAGTCGGTTCCCGGCTGCCATTGAGAAACGCTCGATCCGCCGTATCCGGTCGCGACGGTTCCGACTGGAACGCCGAGCTTTTCCGACAACGCGTCGGCAAACGGAACCCAGGTGGAGCCGTTTTCTCCCGTTGCGCCGCGCTGCGGGTCGCAGGACGGAATCCAGGACTTGAGTTTCAAATCGTACATGACGGCGTTGCCAGTCTTGGTGAACTTGTGAACGCCGTTGGCGACGTCGCCGTGGTTGGCGGAGTTCGACTGTCCGCACGTAATGAAGATTTCTCCAACTCCGATTTTATCTAAAGACGCTGTTGCAACAACGGCGCCGGACGCGTCTTTGGCTGTTACGGTTACGCTGTGCCAGCCGGCGGGCAAGCCGATCGCGCCGAGATATTCGCCCTTGACGCAAATCGGGAGGTTGGCTTTCGCGCCCGTGTCGGCTGCGGCTTCTATTGATTCGATTGTAACGCCGTCAGCCGTCTTGAACGTCCCGGAAATCGGAACCAGAGCCGATCCGTCTTTGCCGCGCTGATAGAACTCGATTCCGGACTTCGCCTCGTTGGTCGTCAAAACCGCCTTGCAGGGTCGAATAAATACGTACAGATTCGCAACGGCGTATTTGGCTTTGTCGTAGTTGAACGTGTAGTCCGGCTCGCCTTCCGGGGCGCTGCCAATTCCAAACGCTTTGGGATTGTTGTTTTTCATGGGAGAAAAACAGTTAAAGGCGAAAACCGTTTCCAGGGCGTCGAGGTTATGAACCTGCATAGAGCCGTATCCCGCCGGGGCTTCCCAATGCGGGGCGTCGTTTATGTCGTACGAGAACGGGCTGCCTTCCGAAATCGCACCTTTTGTATCCTCAGCGGGAATCTGGTGCGTCGACGGTCCGCGGCCGGCAATTGTTCCCTTCGCTCCCTGACCGTAATTGCAGGGCCAGAATTCCAAATAGCCGCGTTTGAACGTTCCGGTATGTACGCCCTTGACGTTGGACGTTACTTCCAGATTCTTGACAACCTGCTGATAGAAAATGCCGGAGGGGAAGTCCGGAACGCCGATTTTGGCGACGTCGGTTGTAACGTTGGCGGAATCGAAGGAAACGAACACGTATTCCAGCGGAGCGTCCGCCGTCGGCGCGTATTCCAGACAGTACCCAACGCGATCGAAAAGAACGCCCTGCTCTTTCAACTTCTGGACGTTGTCCGCCAATTCGTACTTCGTCCCGGATTTATGGAGGTCGTCGTACATCTGGTTTGCGATGTTCACGCCCTGAACGAGCGTATACCCGTCAAGACACGGGGAACCTTTCAAACTGGCGGGAACAGTTGGAGCGTCCTGCGCCAAAACGGAAACGCCTGACAACACAAGCGTCAGACACAGCGATAATACAATCTTTTTCATGATAAA
>CACXSS010000267.1 GCA_902770245.1 uncultured Planctomycetota bacterium
GAACGCGGCGCAGACGTCAACGCTAAAGACAGATGGGGACATTCGTCGCTCTTGCATGAAGCCGTTTTTAATGACGATTTAGAATTGGTTAAATGGCTGGTTGAACGCGGCGTTGACATTAACTCGACAAACAAAATGGGCTGGACGGCTTTATATACCTCCAAACGATACGGAAAGACCGAAATAGCTCAATGGCTCAAAGACCATGGCGCAAAGACCTTTGTCGTGAATTGGCGCGAATTCTTTGTATTTTTTATCGGTTTCTGCATTTTATTTAGTCTGATCGCGTTTTATATCTATCTCAAACGGGGGAAAAGAAAAACGGCGAGCCGGGATGCGTAAGCGCCCGGGCAGCGGGTCAGGCGGACTTTCCACGTTCTCGAGATTTTTGGAGGCTTCCGCCGCAAGCGTTCACCAATTGATAACTTTGCGGACTTTGCGAACTTTGCGTTAGAACTACTTCGGCGGACTTCGTCCGCGACCCAGAAAGGTTTTCGGCTGCGTCGAAGGTTATCTGCAGTCCCCGATATTTAAATTTGTTGAAAATTTTTTGAAAAAAGTCTGACAGCGCTATAGACAAAGTTCGAGAAGTGAGTAAAATAAAGATATAATCGAAAATATTTTATCGATTCCCACCCCTTTGAGTTTCCGCCATGAAAAACGCCACCATGCATAATTTCGAACGCTGCGTTCTGGTAAGCGGGCTGATTTCCCTGCCTGCCTGGGACGAGCTATGGGCGGATTACCTCGCGTCGCGCAACATTCTCCGATCCATGGAGGGCGAAGTTTTCCCGGAAAACTTCTCTCACTACATCGTAGAGCGGGGCGTTCTCAACGACTGGCAAATTCAGCAGCTTTTGGCAGGACACACCAAGTTTAATCTGGGATCGTATCAGATTGTCAACTCGCTGGGACAGGGCGGTATGGGACAGGTCTTTTTGGCTCGCCACAGCGTAACCAAACAGGAAGCGGCTGTCAAGGTTCTGCCTCGAGACAAATGCGCCCCGGAAGCTATCAAAAACTTTCAGCATGAAATCCGGGTGCTGTCGTCGCTGCACCACCCAAACATCGTCGGGGCGCTGGACGCAGGCGAAGACGGCGGGGTCTGCTATCTGGTTTGCGAGTACGTGCCGGGTCAAAACCTCCGCAAGCTCATTCGCAACGGGCGGCCGCTGACGATGAAGTCCGCCGCCAGCATTCTGTCTCAAGCGGCGATGGCGCTGCAGCACACGCACGAACAGGGGTTCGTTCATCGAGACATCAAGCCCGGCAACATTCTCGTTACCCCTCATGGAGTCGCCAAACTGACCGACTTTGGGCTGGCAACGCAAATCGGGGGGAAGAACGACCCCCGCGCCGGGAAAATCGTCGGCACGGCTGACTATCTCTCTCCGGACCAGGTCAAATGCCCTACCAACCCGGTTCCACTTTGGGATATTTACTCATTTGGATGCTCGCTGTACTATATCGTTACCGGGAAAGTCCCGTTCCCCGGCGGCACGACGATGGAAAAAGCGCGAGCGCATATCGACCTCTTGCCGCTTGACCCCCGTCTGCTCAATCCCACGTTAAGCGAGGATTTTGTCAACGTCATTGCCGACATGATGGCGAAAGACCCGGACAAGCGCATTCCGTCTGCGTACGCCGTCATGGAACGGCTGGCGAAATGGTCGCCCCCTACGCCGTGCGACATCGAAATGGTAGACGGCGCGGAACTCATGGCGGCTCAAATGCGAAAGCGGCCGACTACAACTCAGGTTTCGATCAATACCATTATGCAAGCCGGGGCGAACGCCGCGCCTGTCATTTTGGGCAAAGCCGACGAGAAAGACAAGCTCGATTTCGATTTCACCGCAAAGAAAAAAGAGCCGGTCAACAACAAAGACACCGTCGGCGCCATCAGCCGACACCCGGCGTTTTCTGAATCGGAAGACCTCATGTCCGTCCAGATGTCCCGGCAAATCGAAGAAAACGAGCGGCGCGTCAAAACCAACGACTACCTCATGCCGACCGTTACCCTGTTTGGAATCGTTCCTGCCGTGTTGATGTTGATTACCTGGCTGTTCCATATCCTGATTTCCTGATGAGCAAACCTGTAGTTATTATAAGTCAATGTTTGACCGGAGCCGTCTGTCGGTGGGACGCGCTCCAGCTGAACGCCTGCCTGTACGAGACGCTGCAAACTCATCTGACGTTAATCCCCTTCTGTCCGGAAACGGCTTTGGGCTTGGGATGTCCCCGCCCGACAATCCGTCTGATTCGGAAGTCTTTTAATACAGAAACGCCTGACAATATCGAGCTGGTTCAGCCGCAGACCGGACGCGTTTTGACGGCGGACATGGACGCGCTGTGCGAGTCGTTTCTCCGCGCCCATCCGGCGGACGGGTACATTCTCAAGTACAAATCCCCATCGTGCGGACTGACGAACGTCAAAGTCTACATGGGCGCAGATTCCAGGGAAATATGCGGTTTCGAGTCCGGTCGATTCGCCGCCGCCGTTCGTCGACTGTACCCCAACGCTCCGGCTATCGACGACTTCCGACTGGCTCAGCCCGGCGCAATTGAGGAATTTGTGGAAAAGACGTCAAAATATAAAAGATAGGAAAAGCGGTAATATTTAACGTTTTTTTTGAGACGATACTGGCAAGCGCCGTATCTTTTTTTAATTAAATAGTGTATAAGATAATGCGAAAAGCGATGGACCAATTCGCCCTGAAGCTTACAGCAATGATAAATAGCCCCAATTGATAGATTTTCAAATACTAACTGACGTAGAACTGGTTCAGTGGATTTTGTCCGGCAATCGGATAGGATTTAACGAACTCATGCGCCGACATCAAACGCGTCTGTTCGCCTTCCTTCAGCAAATGAGCGCCTTGGAACCGAACGAAATCGAAGACCTCGTTCAGGAAACGTTTGTCAAGGCGTACCTCAGTTTGGATTCGTTTGATTATACGCTCTATCACAGCGAGAAGGCGTTTGGGACGTGGCTGTTTACCATCGGGCGGCGGATTATGCTCAACGCGCTAAGAAAAAGCAAACGGGACAGGCTCGTCTTTTTCTCGGCGTCGGAAACGACGGAAAAGCATAAAGAGAGCATTCCAGACAAAGCCCTCATCCCGGAGCAGTCTGCGGAATGGTTAGACAGCCGTCAAAACCTGTGGAGCAAAATCCGAAAGGTTCTCACGGAACCTCAATGGACGGCGCTGTGGCTTCAGTACGTCGAAAACTGCTCCATGGAAGAAATCGCCGTTGCTATCGGGAAAAAGCCGCAAAGCGTCAAAGCCCTGATTCATCGCGCCAAATGCACACTGCAAAAACATCCGGAAATTTTCGAAACTTATACTTCATTTTATTGATATGAAAGACATTTTTGAACAGCTCAAAGCCGAAGGTCAGCGATGTCAGCCGGAATTCTCCGAATCCCTTCATGCGCGCTGTATAGAAGCGATTGACCAGATCGAAGCCAGCAAGGCGAAGCCGGAAATTGTAACCAGTTCCGTTTCGTCTCGCCGCAGCCGCGTCTGGCAAGCCGTCGCTGCCGCCGTTGTATTCTGCGTTGGGTTTGCGATGTTTAACTCGTTCCTTCCGTCAACCAATACAACGTCTAATATATCTTCAGAACCCCTGCAAATTGCGGAGGTGGAGCAAGAGTTTCAGCCGCTGGTTATCAACCCGATGGCGTGGGAACAGTTTGAGTTGGAAACGCTTGCCAAGAGCTTTGACAAGCCCGCCCGGACTGAACATCATGTCGCAAAAGGGCGTTCCGTCGGCGTTTTCGATTCCGTTAAAAAGATGATTCAAACGCCCGACCCGGCAAAAAAGGTGGCAGCGTCAATTATGCGTCAAGACATTTCCATGGGCAACCTTCTGGTTAAAGCCGGATCTTTGGCGCAGCTGCCAGCAGACAATTCGGAAGGCATTCCCGGAGAAAACCAATAACCCAATCGCGGGCAAAAAGTCCGCTACTTTACGATTATGCGAACGACTTTTTCCCTGTTGATTTCTTGCGTTCTGGCAACGGCTCTTTCAGTATTCTCTCTTATCGCTCAGGCGCAGGACGTTCAGCCCAGCGCCGTTTCAGAACCCCAAAACGCACAAACGCCGGACGTTCACCCGGGAACATTTTTGGAAGTCAAAGACGCTCCCGCGCTGACGGTATCCATCCGGAGCGCCAACACAGCCCTAAAGGCGGCAGATATAACTATCTCCAAAATCAGCGAGCCAACCCTCAGGCTGTACACTGGCGTTTTACGTTTATATCTGTCCAAAATCGGACCGCTGGGCGGTCTTGATCTGGACAAGCCTATTGGCCTGATAATCGACCCGCAATACGGCGCCGCCGCAGTGTTTCCCGTTCAAAACTGGGAGACGATTCAAAAGAACCTGAATAAAGAGGGAACCTTATCTACTCTGGAAGACAACCGGTACAAGTTCGTCAAAGACGATGCGGAAGTTTTTCTGCTTCTTCAGGACTCCAGCCGCATGACGACTCAACAGCTCAACGATTTGTTACACACGTTTCAATCTCAGCTGGAAGAGGGATTTGATATGGATTGCATGCTGTCAGACGTTTTCAAAAAGCAGATTCAATTGCTGACCGATTCCATTTCGCAATCGCTGAAGCGTTATCAGAAAGACCATCTCACGTTCCTCATAGGGCTGAACTTCAACCCGCAGTTTGGATTCAAACTGGACGTCGCTCTTTGTACAGACCCGAACACAGAAACGGCAAAGCAGTTCAGCCAATACAAATCTTCCACAACGCGTCTGGCGGGGTTTTACAATCCCAACAGCGCCGCCGCGCTGTCGGTTTCCAGCCAGGGGCGCCTGGCGATTTTCGACAATCAGCAGGAAACCTTCAAAATTCTTCAAGACGAAATAAACAAACAAATCGAAAAGAAATATACAGATAAACGCAAGCAAAAGGAAGTCAAACGGTTTGCCAACGCGCTGACGGCGATTGTCGCCAAGACATTTTCCGATTCCAGCAACGAAACGGCAATAACCGTTTACGCTCAGCCGGATAGCGGCGCAACGGTTGTCGCCGCCGCCTTCTGCAAAGACGCCAAGGAGATAGAAAATATGCTCTTTGACTTCATTAAAAACGAAATCCTCAGCGGCAGCAAAACCATGTTTTCGTGCTATAACGGGTCAAAGCGCAACGCGGCGATTGTCAACGACGTCAAAATTCATACGCTGACTTTTACTCTTTCTAAAGAAGATAAAAACTACGACTTGTGGCGCAAACTGCTCAACAGCGACGACGTAGTAATTGCGTTTGGATTCGGGAAAAACATTGTTTGCGTCTCGGCAGGCGCAGACTCGCTCAATGAGCTCAAATCGGCTCTGGAAAAGACCGGTACAGCGCAGCCCTCGCCGATATTCCAGTACAACATTCAGTACGGAACGTTGGCGCGGTTTATCGAATCCTACAATCTCATGACAGAAGACGAAGCTGAAGAATTCGCCAAATTCAAAAAGACCATGGGGAAACAGTACAACGCCCCCTGTCAAAAGGCGTCCGTTCTGTTTGCTGAACAGACGCCGTCCGTCTGCGCGATTCGCTATCAGGAAGAAAGTCCCTTCGACGTTATCAAGTTTGTAACAAAATATATGAAGCTCGACGATTAGAGCGCTCGTTACTTGTCGTTTGACTTCACAAGCCGC
>CACXSS010000268.1 GCA_902770245.1 uncultured Planctomycetota bacterium
TCAGACGCTCAAAGCCAAGTCCGAAACCGGCGTTGTTGATCATCCATTCCAGATCGGGAGTAGACGCGACCCGGTTCGCCAGAGCGTCGATTCCGTCAAAGGTTGACAAGTCAACGCTCATCGTTTCAATCTGAGCGTCGGGCGCAAGGAGAAGCAGTTCTTCTTTTGCTTTCGCCAATCGTTGTTCGTTTCGAGCGCAAAGAACAACTTTGTCGTTCTTTTTAACCAATTGTCTGGCGTAGGCGAGGCCGAGCCCGCTCGACGCGCCGGTAATGATTGCTGTTGACATAATAGGTGAGTTCTTAAAAGCTAAAATTTTTAACACGAAAAACACGAAATAAGCGAAAGTTACGAAAAATTATTTAGATTATAAAATAATCCTTTCGTTTGTTTCGTTCCTTTTCGTGTATTTCGTGTTTAAAAAAACTTTTGGGCAGGCAAAATACTTGCTTTATCGGATAAACCGTTCTGATTAACCGTTTTCTTCCGTCGTTTCCGGTTCTGCCGGTTTGACGGAACGGAGGAAAATCTTGCCCCAGGAGGAAAGCAGAATTGCCGGGAGCACCGTCAAGTCGCTAAACAGGGCAGAGAACAACAAAGCGCACATGAAAAAGCTGAAGTAAATCGTCGGGATGAACGGGCTGATCATGTACGTAACCAACCCCAGCGAGCAGACGGACGACGTCTGGAACATCGCCGAGCCGCATTTTCGGTACGCCAGGCGCGTTGCCTCTTTTCGATCCATGCCGCGTTGATGTCCGATTCTGTACCACGTAATAAAGTGAACTGTATTGTCAACGGCGATGCCCAGCGCGGCGGAACCGGTAAGCATGGTTCCCATCTCAACGCGAAGCCCAATCCAGCCAACGATTCCGAAGACGAAAATCACCGGCAGCAAACTCGGATAAACCGCCAGCGTTCCGCATCGTAACGAACGGAACAGACAGACCAGAATCAAGCCGATGATTAAAAACGCCGTTAAAAAGCTGACTTTCAGGTCGTCAAGAAGCTGATTTTGCGCTTTGTAGACAACCGGGACGCCGCCTGTTACAATGAACTCCGGCATGGTCAGCGGAAGCGGAGCGGTTTTCTTGCTGGACGTTTCCGATTCTTCCGCCGAAGCGTCCGCGTTCGTTTGCGCCGGAGCGTCCGGATTGGCGCCGCTGTCGACGACAATGTCAGGAATAACGTCTCCGTCGACGGGAATCTCTGCAGCGTCGTCAACCGGAATTACCGCGTCTGTGTCAACTGGAATTACTGCGTCGTCAACCGGAATGTCCGGAACTGCGTCAGCGTCTTCTGGAAGCGTTGGAATATCGGTCAACGAAGCGTCCTCGTCAGGGAGCGTTGGAACAGTTTCTTTCGCCAGGAACGATTCGTTTTCGTTGACAGTCCGCTGTTCTGACGTTTCAACAACGGTTTCCGTTGGGTCTGAGGTCTGTTCTGCCTGGGAAAATGCGGCTGCAATTTCAGCTTCAACATTCAAAGGTTCAGGAAAATCCAGATGCTCTGAGTTGTATTTATTCGCATTCTCACCGAGCCGATTGAGTTCCTGTTTGAGATATTCAACCTTTGGAAGCAATGTCGATTCCCCCGATGTGGCATTGGAAACGAAAACGTCATTGTTTGTCGCCGTTACAGGCGGGACGGTTTCTACATCTGGCGCAGGAACTGCATTTTGAGCGGCTTTATTAATTTGCCCTTCGACGATGTCTTTAATCTGCTGAATAATGGGACCGTAGTCAATACGGCGCATGGCAAAGGTGCGGACGGTAATTCTCCAGTACTGGTTTCCGTCCTGTTCCTTGAAATAGCCGGATTTTGTAAATCCTTCTTTAACGGTTTCAATCTTTCTGTTAATCAGCCGCCGCGCCGCCGCCGTTCTGGCGCCGTAAGACGGAATCTCCGGAATGAAGTTGGTAATACTGATAATTCCAACGTCTTTCATGTCGCTTTTGAGATTGTTTGTAACGTCGCGAACGAAGCAAAGACGGTCAAAAATCTGATCGTTTTCTCCCTGCGGCCAGGTGAACATAACTTCAACGGGAATCATCGGACCGAACTGGTCTTCCACCCAGGTGTAGTCTTTAATCGGCTGAGTATAGGAACGCAGCATGGAGTGCAAACCGATGCTGGTTCTGATATGAGCCGCGCCCCAAAAGCAGACGACGGCAATCATCAGCGAAACTGCTAAAACGAGATACGGAACCCGGCTGACCCACGGATAGAACATCCGTTCCAGAATGTTCGCCAAGTCCCATTTGGATTCTTTCTTTGTAACATTTTTCCAAGAGTTAATCGGGAACGAGATGTAATAAATCGGCAGAAAAATCAAAATGATTGTAACGGAAATCGCCAGCGCAGAGGACGAGACGATTCCGAATTTTCGAATCGGAATAAGCTGACTGCTCAAAAACGAAAGCAAACCGGCGATGGTCGTGATAATCGAAATAAACGTTGGAACCAAAGCCGTTTTCAGCGCGCTGAACATGGCGTCGCGCGGCTCCAGGCGGGTAATGGCGTCTCGATAGTAGTTGGTCAGGTGAATGCCCGCCGACATCGAAAGGACAAACGTCAGGTTGACTGACAGCATCAAAATGGAGTCAAACTGAATATTGAGCCAGTAAATCAACGCCAAACACATCTGCTGGTTCATAAACGAAACCAGAAAGACAGTTATCGCCGCGCGCCACGATCGGAAACACAAAAACGAGATGATAATCCCAATTATATACGACGCAACGTTCATTTCAATCAGATGAGTGCGGCAAATCGAGTCGATTGCGACTGAGTCCAGCGACGGTCCGGCGGCATGAAACTTGGTCATGTCCAAGCCGATTGACTTTGCGATTGTCCACAGACCGTTAATCGCGTCTTGACGGAATTTTTTGCCGTCGTCAGACAGCATGGCGATAAGGCACGTTTTACTGTAATCGGACGAAATGAGAAAGCCCTTCATTCGTTCGAGAATTTCATCGTTGTCAAGCCCCATGCTTTCCTGTGACAGAAGCTCATAAACGTCCTGACCGGTAATGACATCGTTGAAAAGAACTCGCTGTTCCCCGTCCGACGTTGGCTGCGGCGAGAGCAGTTTGTCTTTGAATTCCTTCACCTTCGGCGAGTCCAGCGTGCAGTCGTCCCAGCTGACAAGAAGAATCTCGTTTGCCTGAAAGATTTTACCGAACTTCAGAAGCTGCTGCGTTTCCGGGAACTTTCTCGGCACCCAGTCTTCGACTTTGTTTTCGGTATGCCCCCAAGACTTTTTAGCCCCGTAAACGATAAACGGAATCGTACAAATAAGCAGAGCAAGCATCAAAAAGCGCTGATTAATCAGCGCTCGTAAAACAGCGTATACGATATCGGTAGGAATGAACTTTTTCAACTTAAAACGCCTTCGAATGCAGGATTTAGAATTCCCTTCCCGGAAGATTGCCTGCTGCGTTTCTTCCAGGAACAACTCTATATATAATATCACATTCTCCCGATTTCGTAAAGATGGATTTTAAGAGAATTCAGAGAACTGGATAAGGCGGCGCTATAACCCCAGGCATTTCCGCATAAACCCGGCTTCGTCGTCCAAGCCGTTTTCAGAATAGAACTTTTCCAGTTTGCGCCAGCGGGTAACATAATCAACCTTAGTCGCGTAATTGAGTTTTCTCAAACATTCCGGGCAAAGATACAGCGGCGTGGCGTCCGCTTCTTCCAAGGAATTGACGCCGTTCATGTTGCACTTGTAGGCGATGCAGTGCCGCATGGAAAACATGTGTCCGACTTCGTGCGACGCAATGCGAAGCGTGCGCCGCAAAACGGTTTTGGCTTCGTTCGGGTCGTCCGGATTCCCGTTTCTTGCCAGCGACCAGACGCCGACTCGCTGTTTGTACATGGCGTATCCAAAACAGAAATTCCATTCCGGGGCGGGAAAGAGGTCGTCTGCCGTAAAGGCGATGTACGCTGCGGCGTCTTGAGGGCAGCGGGGCAGAAGAACTTTTTCGCAAATATACGTCGCGTTGAACTGACGCTGACCCATCGAATGAATGCGCCGAGCGGAAATCGGAACGACAGACGCGTCCAGCGGCGGCAGAGTTTGCGTTTTCAGTCCGTAGAACAAGCCGAGATATTCTACCGCTTTGTCAACAACGGCTTTTTGAGAATCGGACATGCGCCCCAAAATCTGAACATAAATAACGCATCGTTTGGCGGTTGCAACAACAGGTTTTCCAGCTTTGTATTGAGAAAACGTCTGTCCCGGCTCTTTTTGCTCGTATTGCCAGGACCCCGGCTGCGGTTCCGGGAACGGTTGAGCGATGGACTTCAGCTCGTTAAACGTCATCGGTTTAGCCGCCAAAACGCTGACGTTACAAAAAGAAACAGCAAGAATTATCAGAGCGGCAACCGCTCCAAAGCGTCGGGAATTCACGAATTCTTTACCAGAGCCGATACGGTAACC
>CACXSS010000269.1 GCA_902770245.1 uncultured Planctomycetota bacterium
CATCCGTGGCGAAGCAACGTCTTGACCCGACCGGGAGAATCCAGCCCGTTCTGCGAGCCGTACTACTCGATGGTAACAGGCGCCTGCCCGTGGGGACGTCAGAAAACCAAAGACGAACGCAACGTTCCCGCCAACATTGCTGGTCTGTTTATCGTTGAAGGCTACAACGCCAACGATCCCGCCAACCTGGCGACCCTGCCGCCGTATTCCGCATTCAGCCCGGTCAGCCGACTGATTCACAATGCGTGCTCCGGCGAACATCACGGCGTAAAAGTAACAGGCGTTGACAGAGAACGTCTTATCGCCTGGGTGGACTGCAACGGTCCGTATCTGGGAGACGAAGAGATTCGTCAGATGTACGATCCGGAAGCGTTCAGCGTCAACAACATTCCGCCGGTGCGTCCGCGCGTCGCTACCGCCCCGGTTATCAACCGATTTGACATTCGTCAGGACGGCGACTCCGAAAAGGTCGCAGGCGTTCCTCTCAAACTGTTTGCTCAGGAACCCTTTGAAGGCGAAATCCTCAGCGCGGTCTACGGCGCTCAAGGGAAATACGTTGACGTTACAGATAAGCTCAAAGAACTGCTCAACGGCAAACGCATTGTAACGCCCGGACGTTACAACGACGTCTTTGGCGGCGATCCGATTAACAACGTCAAAAAGACGCTCAAGATTACCGTCCGATTCAAAGACGGCAGAGCCATGTTCTACGAATTCCCGGAAAACGCGACTGTTATTCTGGGAGCGAAATAGAGAAGGCAATAGGCAGTAGGCAATAGTTGGGGCGACCTTGCGGTCGCCCCTGTTTATCTCGCAACTCTCAACTAATCATGAACCATCGAATTATCCTCATTATCGCCGCGGTTATGTTTGTAACAATGAATTCCGCTTTCGCTCAGGACGAACCGGCGTGTCCGCTGGGCGACGGCTGGAAGTTCAACGCCTATTTGAGCGACGAGTTCAATCAGGATCAGCTGGACGACGTCAAGTGGTTTAATTACAACCCGATTTGGCGCGGTCGCAAACCGGCGATGTTTTGTAAAGAGAACGTCTTTCTCAAAGACGGCAAACTCTGTCTGCGGGCGGACGTCGCCCCGGAAGGGTTCTATTCGGAATCGGACAAAAAGAAGGGCTACCATACGTTCCGAACTGCCGCAGTGCAAAGCCGGCAGACGGTCTTGTACGGCTATTTTGAAGTCCGCAGCAAGGCGATGAACTCGCGGGCTTCAAGCGCGTTCTGGTTCTATAAAACCTTCGGATCGCACGGATACCGGTTCGAAACCGTTACCGCTATGGAGTCCTACTGGTGCGACAAGAACACGCCGCCGGAAGACTGGCCGGAAATTGACGTCTTCGAGATGTGCGCCAAACATCCGAAATACAGTTCTCAATATATAATGACAACTCATGTAGTCTACACTCCAGAAAACAAGCATATATCAAAGTCTCAAAAGTGGACTCTCCCGTTTAATCCCTTCGAGGAGTTCCACGTTTACGGCTTGGAATGGACGCCGGAGTATATCAAATGGTACGTTGACGGCAAATGCGTTGCAGAACAGAAAAACGAGTTCTGGAAACAGCCGCTGACGATCAACTTCGACTCAGAAACGTTTCCGAACTGGTTTGGTCTTCCCGACCCGAAAGACCTCCCCAGCGTGTTCGAAATAGACTATATCAGAGTTTGGGAAAAGAAGTAAAAAGGCAGTAGGCAATAGGCAGTAGGCAGTAGGGGCGACCCTGTGTGGTCGCCCGAAGAACTAAATCAAACTGCATTTTAGCGCTATTTATGCTTAATACAGCCAATTATCGCGCCGATAAGAGTTGTGTTTATAATCATACAAATGATGAAAACAAGCTTTGTAACAAGCGGATTTGTAATTGCGGCTGATATATAAGAACCAATAAACGACGTTGGAATTCCCAACAGGTAAAAGATCCAAAATACGCCTTCTTCAGTTTCGGTATTGAAACCGAAAAAAGCGTATAGCATCAGCAAAGCAACGCCAATCAGAATAACGCCAAACAGAAATCCGGAAAGCGCCGTCCGCAAAACGACGTTCTTCAGCGATGGAAAAATCTTCTTTGTTATAGCGCAGGAAATATATGCTGCAAATACAAAAAACAGCAAATACGCCAACAATAGAGCGATGTTAATAATCCCCATGGTTCTCTGACAAAATCTGTGGAATTTTGAATTATTCGAAAATATCAGAGCGTGATTCCATATACTCTAATATTTTGTCTGTATTTAGCATAGAATTGACGCCCATAGTTTTTACATCGCCGCTATTAAAAATAACGTCATAACTAACAGAGTTTACTTTGCCGGATTGAGATACGAAATATACATTATCCCACAGAGCATTAATGTTTTGACCTTTAATTATCAAAATCGGAGATGCCTTTTCATAAAAAAACTTTTTTTCGAAATTTAATTGAATGAGAACTTCCTCGCCCTTTATCTGGTTAGGGTCGTAAACAGATATAATTGAATTATTATCTGCCGAAACAAAACTGTAACTATATTCCGTACCGTGAAAATTGATATTTCCGCCAGCGGCAAGAGTATTTACCGGCGCTGGTTCAATTGCATAATATACAATGGTAGACAAAATCAGAGCAAACGCTAAAAAGGCAATTACGTATTTCATTTTGATCTCCCAATAAATTTACGAAAAATATGATTGAAATACTATTATGTCGGAAACTAACTCGAAACGCGGTTTGATGCATTTGTACGCCATGAGTGAGTTTTCAATGTTTATTATATTCTTTATTCGATTTTTTACAAGGGATTAATAACGTAAAAATAAAGATATTGAGAACTTCTTGCCGCATATTTTACCTTGACGGCTTTGGCGCCATCCGAGGGAGTTTTCCGGCTTCGTCATTTTGTTATCTACGCTTCACAGCTTTTTCTTCGGCGGACGACGATGTCCTGCTAATCAGAAATACTGAACGGCAATCCTGTGATTATTGATTCTTGGTTTAATAACCACGGGTTTACACCCGTGGCTTGCCTAAAATCAATCGGCGAAAATCCGTTTCCTCCGTCAAATCCGCGTACGGACTGACCTGCACACAACCGTTGAGGAGCGCGAAGCGCCAACTCCTCACTCCTAACTCCTCACTCCTAACTCAAATCTACTTCTGATACACCCTCACGTAATCGACCTCCATGTACGTTCCGTCGATGGCGTCTGTTACTTTTCCCGCCCAGGAGATAATAGCTTCGGAGAGGAAAATCGGAGCGGCGATAAAGCAGCAGTTGTTCGGTTCCCGGCGCAGCTCTTTGCCGTCAAAATAGAAAACCAGTTCCTTTTCCGTCCAGAGCAGACCGTAGACGTGGAACTCCTTCGACAGGTCGAGCGATTTGTCGGGAACAAACGATTTATGGCTCGTCCTGTGACGCGTCTTTCCGTTGACTTCATACTTATCGTTCCAGTTATGAATGTTCGTATTGATTTTAGACGGGTAATGTCCTTCGTTGACGTCGATTTCAAAATGCTGGCTTTTATCAAGCGGCGCGTACCAGTTTTTCCCGGTAACGGGCGCAGTCGTCATGAGCCAAAACGAGTTGTTCGTTCCAGTCGCGGCGGCGTATCGATACCGGCATTCAAAGTACCCGTATTGAAACCGCTTTTTGGTGCAAATCGACGCGGACGTCCATTCCTTTCCCCCGCGCTTTTCTTTTTTGTTCATCAGACGCAGCGTCCCGTCTTTGACAACTGCGTTCTCGCGCCATCGGCTGCAGACAATATGTCCCGGCGTTCCGTTTTCCGACAGCCAGTTTTCGTCCAGCTGGCTGTCCGGATAATCGAACTCGTCCGCCCAAACCAGCTTCATTCCCGCTTTCGGGTCGGCGGGCGCCTCGTCGGCAAACGATTCAACAGCCGCCGCTGTTACGCTAATTAACGCAATAAATAATAGGGTTCTTTTCATGGCTACAATCAATTTTAGGAATAAGGGTTAATGGATAACTCGTTTGTTATTGGTTGTATGAAGGTTAGGATTAGAACGCAGAGGACGCGGACTCCTCGCAGAGAGCGCAGAAGCAAGCAGACATGTGTCATCTACGCCCGATGGGCTATGACACGATGTCCGCTTGCGATTTTAAAAATAATTAAATAAAACCGGGCGGGAATCGTGGCGTAGACAACGTAGTTGGCGTCGTCGCCACATTCCCAGCCCGTCTGCGTATTCTGCGAGTAGTCTGCGGTCTCTGCGTTCAAAAGAAAAAAGTCTGTTTAACCACAAGCATCGTTTCGCAGCAAATGCGCTCTAGTCTACAATTTGGCAGACTTCCTTGAGCCGGTTTGCCAGCTCGTAGGCGAGTTTGCGAATCTCCCACAAGTCGGCGTTGGGGTCGTTTCTGAACGCTGCGATTTTGGCGGTCGGGAGGTCTGACATCGGAACCAGCTCGCACGCTTCGAGCAGGTTGGCGG
>CACXSS010000270.1 GCA_902770245.1 uncultured Planctomycetota bacterium
TTTCCAGTCTTGACACCATTCCCACACGTTCCCGTGCATATCGAGCAAGCCCCAGTCATTGGGCGAATAACTCCCGACGGGCGATGTCATTTCCAGATATTTTCCTGCGTCCATCGTACCGCATGGATAATTGCCGTTACAGTTCGCTTTGTCGCCATTGAGTTCGTTTCCCCAGGAAAACGCTGTTGCGCTGCCCGCCCGACAGGCGTATTCCCATTGCGCTTCAGTAGGCAGCTCAACGGGCAAGCCAAGTTCCGTACACTTTTTACAGAACTTTTGGCAGTCGTTCCAGGAAACCTTCTCCACAGGAAGGTCGTCTCCTTTGAAATGGCTAAAATTGACGCCCATAACAGCCTTCCATTGTCTTTGAGTTACCTGCGTCTCCAGCATCCAAAATCCGCTGGACAACGTTACTTTATGCTGAATTTCATCGTTCCAGCGACCCGTTTCCGTTACTGGCGACCCCATTATAAACGAGCCGGCGGGACACCATCGAAACGCGAATTCCACTCCGTTAACGACAAACGTTTTTCGTTCTCCCGCTTTAGTTTCGGGAACGGGTTTGTCTAACGCGCCCCCTGACAAAAGCGCCGCTTGACAGAGTTTCAACAATCGTTTAGCGTCTTCTGAATTTGGATCCAGGCTCAGAATAAACTCCAGCTTTTGAATAGCTGATTTGTAATCCTCTTTTTCAATGGCGTCAAGAGCTTCGCTTTCTATCTGTTTCGCCTTATCCAAAAGAAACGCTGAAATTTTATGGGAGCTGAAAGAAGACCCGATTCCTGATTTAGAGTCCTTAATCGGCAAATCTTTTCCCGACAGCGCCAATTCAATTCTATTAACGATTTCCCTGATTGAATCCGGCGTTTGCGCGGCAGCTTCGAAACGGCTTAACGGCGAGAGTTGAAAATACAGGGCGTCGTGTTCAACAGGGTTGAACAACCCTATCTTGTACGGAATAACAGTTTTATTCAAATCCAACGCCATTTTGACTTCTCGAACCATGTTGGCGGAATCGTTAGCGTCTGACGTCCAAATGAGCAACAGAACTTTACACCCTTTAACCGCCAGCGAAATCGCTTTGGAATACTCCATGCCGTAGTTTACCCCAACGCGGTCAATAAAGTACGAAATGCCTCTGTTTTTTAGCTCGTCTTCAATTGGGGCGACAAGGTCAGCGTTACAATGTCGATACGAAACAAAAACGTTTCCCGTAACAAGCGGCGCGGATTCCGTATTGACAGGCAAAGGAATGTCGCCTTCGAGCTTGTAAAACGGCGTTTGAACCTTGCCCAGTTCCATAGCGGTCTTTTCGACGGCGCTGCTGATATACCCAACGATTTTGGCGACGCTGTCAAGTCGGCGATTCATCGCGTCAATCAGATGAGCGGTAAACACTCCATGTCCGCGTTTGTCCCATTCGTACGCGCTTTGACCTTCTTTACAGGAATTGAGAATTGCCACATTAGACTGGAATTCCGGGATTTGCTCCTTTCTCTGAAGGACGATGTCACGGGCGGCGTTTTCCATATTCTTTTGGTCAGCGGCTGTCATCGTATCAGCGCCGCCTCGATCGTGCGTCTTCTGACAGCAGTCCAGAATCATACACGTATTTTTCGCCTTGATTTTGAAAAGAAGCAGCTGCAACTCGGTAAACGAGAATCCCAGTTCTTCTACCGCGTCGCTCATAACGTCAAGCGGACACAAATACCGTTCGCCGTTCTTAAAGAATCCATGACCCCAGAATCCGAAAATAAACAGGTCAAGTTCCTGGTTCGCCAATTTCTCCAGATGACTTCGAATAATCAGACGGTTTACCGGCTTGAACAATCCCGGCTTGGCGTCCGTCAAGAGCATAACCTCGTCGTCGGAAAAACAGTAGTTCTGCTTGAGCGCCTGTTCGATCGCTTCAGCGTCCTGACGGGCGTACTTCAATTCCGGCAGAATCTGGTATTCGTTAATTCCAATTAACAACGCCTGTTTTTTCATTTGGTATTCTGGCATTTGAGTTACTAGAGGTTGGAATGCTTCCAGAACATTTATCTTTGAGAAAATAATTATAACAGAAAATATAACAGACAATAGGGGGGAGACCGGCAAACGGAGAATCGATGGGCAAGAGCAGGGCGTGAGGAGCGCTTGCGCCAACTCCTCACTCCTAATTCCTAACTCCTACTTATTTCGCGTACCCCATGACCTTCATCCATTCGTAGACGCGGTTGAGCCAGTCGCCGACGTGGTTGTTCTGCGGGTTGCCGCCGAAACCGTGATTGACTTTCGCGAAGATGTGCAGTTCCGCCGGGATGCCCATGCTCTTGAGTTTGGTATAGACCGCAACCGATCCCATAGATGCGTAGCCGTCGTCGTCGCCGTGAATAAAGCACATCGGCGGGGTCTTGGCGTCAAAAGCGAAATCGTCTACAATCTTGGCGCCAACGCCTTTGTTGGCGTTTGTGCCGTCTGCGCCGTCGTCCAGAACGTAAGCCGGATAAACCGGAACGGCAAAGTTGACGTTGCACGGCGTCTTGTCGAGGTCGTCAATCGGCTCGTAAGCGGGCGTCTGGGACGTCGTGGACGTCATGAGCGTCAAATGCCCGCCGGCGGAGAATCCCATCACACCGATCTTTTCCGGGTTAATCTTCCATTCTTCCGCATGAGAGCGAACGAATCGAATGGCGCGTTGAGCGTCCTGCCAGGCGGCGCGGTGCTTTTCAACTCCAGGGCGGCGCGGAACGCGATACCACACCACGACGACCGTCATGCCCTTGTCGTTAAAATACTTGGCAATTTTCGTTCCTTCGTGGTCTTTCGCCAATCCGTAATACCCGCCGCCGGGAAACACGACCAGACACGAGTCCGTCGTCTTGTTTTCCGGCTGATACAGCAGCAGAGTCGGGTTTGTGCTGGCGTCCTTTTCGCCTGGAGCCGCGTCCGGCCAAATGGAAAACGTCTGCTGAGCCGAGCAGACAGAAGCCGCCGACAAAATCAAAGCGGCAACACAAAGTAAAAGTCGTTTCATTGATAGATCCTTTCTGTTAAAATGTTAAGGGAGCAGGGAATAGGGAATAGGGAATAGGGAATAGGGAGTAGTTTTTTGATAAAGTGAACGCAAGCGACCAACGGGAGCGTTTTACGGCAGGCGCGCGACAGCGCGGATTGGGAGCGGCGCCTCGCCGCCGCTTGCGTCAACTCCTCACTCCTAACTCCTCACTCCTAACTAATTAGCATATCCCATTATCTTCATCCATTCATAAACTCTATTGAGCCAGTCGCCGACGTGGTTGTCTTTCGGGTTCGCGCCGAAACCGTGCCCTGTTTTGGCAAAGATGTGCAGTTCCGTCGGGATGCCCATGCTCTTAAGTTTGGCGTACACAACGGCAGACGCCATCGAAGGGCAGACGTCGGAATCGCCGTGAATAAAGCACATCGGTGGCGTCTTGGCGTCAAAGGCGAACTCGTCGACAATCTTGGATTCGAGAGTATACCCTTTGTCGGTCCTTTCCAAAACGTAAGCGGGATAAACCGGGACGGCGAAATTGACGTAACAGGGCGTCTTGTCGAGATCGTCAACCGGCTCATAAGCCGGCGTCTGTGACGACGTCGAAACCATGAGCGTCAAATGCCCGCCGGCGGAAAATCCCAACACGCCTATCTTTTCCGGGTTTATCTTCCATTCGTCAGCGTGAGCGCGAACGAACCTAATAGCGCGCTGAGCGTCCTGCCACGCGGCGCGGTGCTTTTCAACTCCCGGACGCCGCGGAATGCGATACAACAGAACCGCAACCGTAACGCCTTTGCTGTTAAAATATTTGGCGATTTTATCGCCCTCGTGGTCTTTTGCCAGATGGTTGTATCCCCCGCCGGGAAAGACGACCAGACACGCGTCGGTCGTCTTGTTTTCCGGCTGATACAGCAGCAGCGTCGGGTTCGTACTGACGTCCTTTTCGCCCGGAGCCGGTTCGTCCCAGATGGAAAACTTTTCCTGCGCCGAGCAGACGGACGCCGTCAAAATCAGCGCGGCAACGCATAATAATAGTCGTTTCATAAAAGCTGAGTTCCTTTCCAAATATGACTTTTAAGGGCAAAACAATTCTCGCCAATATTAGACATTTTAATTCATTCGAGAATCAAATGGAATAGGGGGGGAAGGGAAAATCGGATAACTTTTAAGACAAACGGGAATTGAGTGAGGAGTTAGGAGTTAGGAGTGAGGAGTTACACCCGAGATTAGTCGATTGATTGGAAGGCGGTAATGAAGTGAGCGTTAGCGAACGTAATTACGCATTCGCCGACAGGCAAACAAAACGTTTGTCTCGTACATGCACGCCGGTGAGCCGGCTCGCGGCAGTCCCCTGCCGCCGAAGAAACCTCACGCGAAGTCCGCAACGTTATAATTGGTTAACGCTTGCGGCGGAAGCCTCCAAAAATCTCTATCG
>CACXSS010000271.1 GCA_902770245.1 uncultured Planctomycetota bacterium
CGTGATCGTCACGTGAACATCAACGACGCTTTGAACAACGACGCCGATTCAGATCGCGCTGAAGACAACGCAGTTGCAAATGCGAACGACAACGAAATCGAAGAGGATCTGGAGCTTCCTGAGGGAGCAGATAAGTTCAACTATAATCCCTTTGCCGCTGCGGCGAAGTCCAAAACTGAAACCGTCAACGACGTAGAAGTTCACGTTCTGGAATTTGAATCGCTCGTTCCAGGCGAAACCACCATCGAAAAAGCGGTTTCCCGATGGGGAGAGCCAAACAACAAGATGGAAAATAAAACCACGTCTGTTTATCAGTATTTCCGTCCAATTAAAAACGTTGCCTCGGAAGTCCAGGTAATTTTTGAAGACGGCAAGCTGACGACAATTCTCATTCAGTTTGAACAGCCGGAAACGATTGCGAATCTGGAAGCCCAATACAATCTTGCTGGAATCAAACCGATTGTAGTTCGTCAGAAAGACGGAACGGCTGTCGGTCAGGCGTACCCGGAACGCGGCGCGTCTTTCGTTTACGCTCAAAATTCCAACAGTCAAAAGACGATTTCTCGTCTTATCCTGGAACAAATTAATACAGCTCCATTTGTTCTTCGCGCTGAACAAACGTTAAAAGACAATCCAACTGCATCCAAAGCCGATTTGGAATTCGTTTTGAACAAAGAACCGCGAAACGCTGAAGCTCATTGGCTTTACGGCCGCGTTCTGGAGTCTGTCGGCGAACAGGATTCCGCTATTGAACATTTGGAAAAAGCCGCCTTTTTGAATAATAACGATGCACGCTTTTATGTCAATCTGTCTAAGGCGCGAATGGAAGCGGGGTTAGCTGACTTGGCAGACAAGGCGGCGGAGAAAGCTCTTGAACTGGCTGACCGAAAAGACAATCCCAGCCCGCAGCTGGCTGCTGAAGCCTGGAGAATCAAAGGCGATTTGGAAGCCAACAAGCAGAATCCCAATTTCAAAACAGCTATTGACATGCATTCCAAAGCCATTGTCATAGCTCAGCAGGAGCTTTCCAATCCTCAGGCGGAAATAGCTCAAGCCGCTCTGGAAACGCTCGTTGACGCTCATCTGGGCGCTGCGCGAGACATTGCATGGGGAAACTGGAACCAAAAGGCGTCTGCCGTTTTGAGATGGCTCAATCAGGCAAACAAATATAATGAACTGCTCATTCAAAAGGCTCATTTTTCCGAACGTCAGATTTATCAGTCCAGAGTTCGCATTGCCTCAAAAGCTCTGTCTGCTATTGCAGGCGTTGGAAAGGAAATCAACCCGGTTGAATGGGCGGAAATGCTAACTGAAAACGGCGAGAAGCTTCTGACGATTTTGGACGCGCCCAATGAAAAGGAAGGTTTGATGTGGAATATCGGGATGTCCCTTTATGACGCCGTTCAGATATTCCAAGCCAGAAAAGACGATGCAATGACGCTCAAATACGGGCAGAAAGCCGTCGAATGTCTGGAAGGGGCTTCCGCCTACGCCAACAAGACCGCAGGAAAAGTCTCCGCCGGCGACCTGTACATTCAAGGGCGTCTTTACTTCCGCATTGGCGCGATTTACGCCATTTCCCACAAAGACCATCAGCAAGCGATTAAATGGTACTCGAAATCTCTGCCGATTTTTGAGACGGTTGCCGACGCTATTCCCCGCGTTGAATTGGGACGCCTGGGCGAAACGCTCGTCAGCATGGGCGTTTCCTACTGGGAACTCGGCAAACAGAATCAGGCGGTCAACCTGACGGAAAACGGAATTTACTGTCTGGAACAGGCTGCGGAAGAAGGACTTGCAAGCTCCCGTTCGCTGGAAATCCCGTATCGAAACCTGTCCATGATGCTCAACTACATGGGCAAGAAACAGGAATCGTCACAGTACATTCAAAAGGCGGAAGCGCTGAAAACGAACGTAAGATAAAAAACGGGGACTGTTCAATATCTGTGACGCAACCAAAGATCGGGGAGTGCGGCGCCCATAGGCGCCGCCTTGTCGTATGAACTGGGAGAGCGCTGAGAATTGCTGGGATTTTTTGCAATTCCCAGAAGTTCACATAATCCTCCCGGAAATCTCCCAGAATCCTCCCATCTTTTTTACAAGTCGTTGGACAAGGCGGCGGCAAGCCGCCGCACTCCCCGTAACTGTTACTATTCTTCCGATTCTTCCTCTTCGGACTGTTCTGCGGCGCGGCGTTCGTCCATAAGAACCGCCTTGCGGCTAAGTTTGATTCGGTCGTGATCGTCAACGCCAATGACCTTGACTTTCATCATCTGACCGATCTTGCAAACGTCGGCGACGGAGTTGACGTAGCCGTCAGACAGTTCGGAAACGTGAACCAGACCGTCTCGACCGGGAACGATTTCTACAAAGGCGCCGAAGTCTTTAATGCTGATGACTTTGCCGTTGTAAACGCGGCCGATTTCGATCTTGGCGGTGAGGGCTTCAACCTGTCCCAGAGCGGCTTCTGCCGATTCCATGCTGTCGGACGCGATGGTAACGGTTCCGTCTTCGTCAATGTCGATAGACGCGCCGGTGAGTTCCTGAATTCCGCGAATCGTCTTGCCGCCGGGACCGATAAGCAGTCCGATCTTGGCGGGGTCGATGCTCGTTTTGAGCAGACGCGGCGCCCACTTCGAGATCTCCTTGCGCGGGCGGTGAATCGAGCGCAGCATGGTGCGGAGAATCTGGATTCTGCCGCGGCGCGCCTGAGCCAGCGTCGCTTCAATCATTTCAGGCGTGATGCCGTCAATCTTGAGGTCAAGCTGAATGCCGGTGATGCCGTTTTGCGTGCCGGCAATCTTGAAGTCCATGTCACAGAAGTGGTCTTCGTCGCCGATGATGTCGGTCATGAGGCGCCAATCGTCGTTCGACTCTTTAACCAGACCAATGGAAATGCCGGCAACCGGGTTGGAAATCGGAACGCCTGCGTCCATCAGACCCAGCGTTGCGCCGCAAACGGACGCCATGGAGCTGGAACCGTTGCTTTCCATGATGTCGGAAATAACGCGAATCGTGTACGGGAAAACTTCGTTGTCCGGAACGACGGGGCGAACGGATCGTTCAGCCAGCGCGCCGTGACCGTATTCGCGGCGTCCAGGACCGCGCAGAGGCTTGCATTCTCCAACGGCAAACGGCGGGAAGTTGTAGTCCAGCATGAACTTTTTGGAATACTCTTCAAACAGACCGTCAACGCGCTGATCGTCTCGGGCGGTGCCGAGGGTAACGGTGATAAGCGCCTGGGTTTCGCCGCGCTGAAAGACGGCTGAACCGTGAACGCGGGGCAGAACGCCAACGCGGCATTCCAGCGGGCGGATGTCTTCCAGACCGCGGCCGTCAATGCGTTTGCCAGCCAGAACGAAGTCGCGAACAACGCGCTGTTCCAGCTTGTCCCACGCCAGATCAAATACGAGTTCCGAAACGGCGTCTTCCGCTTCCGGATCCGGAATGACGACGGCTTTTGCCGCTTCTTTGACTTCGTCAACAGCGGCGGCGCGCGCCAGTTTGCCTGCCATGTGTTTGACTTCCGCCAGCTTGTCGTAGAAGTCCGCCTTGATCTTTTCGTAAACTTCGGAGCAGTCTGGAACGGGCGTGTATTCCGCCTTAACCGGCTTGACGAGGTCAATCATCTCTCTTTGCAGAGCGTTGATTTCCTTGATGTACTTGTGAGCCGTCAGAACGCACTGGAGCATTTCCGCTTCCGGCATTTCGCGAGCGAAACCTTCAATCATGACGATGGAGTCGTCCGACCCGGAAATGACCAAATCGAGATCGCTTTCTTCCAGTTCTTCCTGAGACGGGAAGGGAACCAGTTCCCCATTGATGCGAGCCAAACGAACTGCGCTGATCGGTCCGATAAACGGCGCCGGCGACAGGCACAGAGCCATCGAGGAACCGTTCATTGCCAAAACGTCTGTGTCGTGCTGACGGTCAGACGACAGAGCGAACGACTGAATCTGGATTTCGTTGCAGTATCCGTCCGGGAACAGAGGACGAATCGGGCGGTCCATCAATCGAGCGGTAAGCGTTTCTTTCAAGCTCGGCTTGCCTTCTCGCTTGATAAATCCGCCGGGGAACTTGCCTGCCGCTGCGGAACGTTCGCGATAATCGCACGTCAGGGGGAAGAAATCCTGACCTTCTTTGGCGTCTGCAATTGTAACAGTTGCGATAACGCTCGAATCGCCGTATCCACACAAGCACGCGCCAGCCGCCTGCTTTGCCAACTCTCCGGTTTCAAACCAGAGAATCTCTTTTCCGATTTGTTTTTCTACTCTTTGTTTCATTTACTAAACCTTCAATTACTTTCTTAAAAACTAACTACTAAAAAATCTTTTTCTAAAAAATACTACTTAAAACTCTAAATTATGATGTACGATATTTTCGGTTGAACGTATAGCGCGGTTAAAC
>CACXSS010000272.1 GCA_902770245.1 uncultured Planctomycetota bacterium
CTAAAAATTTTTCGTAAATTTCGCTTATTTCGTGTATTTCGTGTTAAAAAATCCTTCTTGTAAATAAATCAATATGACTTCCCAATATTCCTTTCCGAAATCGCAGCACGTCCGGCGTCAGCTGGATTTTACGCGAATATACAGCGTCAAGACGGCGTATAACAACGGCGTTTTGCTTGTGTATGCGGCAAGGAACGATTTGGGATACCCGCGCCTGGGCTTGAGCGTATCGAAGAAAGTCGGGAAAGCTCACGCCCGCAACCGTTGGAAGAGAATCATTCGCGAGGCGTTTCGACTCCAACAGAGCGAGTTCGCCGACGTCTTGTTGAAAATCGCTCAAAACGAGAACCGGACGGATATTACCCCGGAAATCGCGGCGGGAATCGATTTCGTCGTCATACCGAAAAAAACAGACGTCGAGCCGAACTTCAAGGAAATCTGCAAGTCGCTGAAATACTGCGTAAAACGGGCGTCTGAAAAGCTGTTTCAGCTTAGAATGAAAAACGATGCGCTGCAGCCCGCCGCGCCGTCTGTTTCGCCGCCAGAAGAGCCCCAGCCGTCGGAGGGCGAACCGTCATGATTTCCAGATTTCTCATTGCCTGCGTTCGCTTTTATCAGAAATGGATAAGCCCCTGCCTGCCGGACATGTGCCGGTTCGAACCGTCGTGCAGCCAGTACTTTATTGAAGCGGTTCAAAAGTACGGACCGCTAAAAGGGACGCTCAAGGGAATCTGGCGAATCCTTCGCTGCAACCCGTGGAACCCCGGCGGCTACGACCCGCCATGAGCGAATTAGCAATTTGCAATGAGCAATTAGCAATTACGCAAAGCGCTGGTCGAAGTCAACGACACAACCGAAAACCTTCTCGGATCGCGAGCGCAGCTCGCAACAAAAAAGCGGGAGTTCCCTCCCGCTTTAGCGTTATTCTTTTACGATTAAAGCGTAACTACGCTCACTGCGTTCGCTCCGTTACCGCCTTTCAATTCTTCCGTTTTCGCCAGAACATCAGTCCTGCCGCGCCAAGCGCTAATAGCGCCCACGTCGACGGTTCAGGAACGCCAGAGCCGGGTTCAGGAGCGGCTTTAATACCGACCAGATACAAACCGTCATTGCTTCGACCTTCCAATTTGAACAAGTCTGTCATATTCCCCAGCCACGGGTTATAATCGACGTTGTCGTCAAACCCACCGCCGGAGACCAACTGGAATACATTACCCTCTTTCGCCCAGGAATCTTCGTCATAATTTGTAAAGTCCAGCAGAATCACGCCGTTGTCAGCCGTAAAAGTACCGCCGTTTTCCATAATAAACAGGTCGTAATCTATGCCTGCTTCTGCCCCGTCGGCATACTCGCCGAACTCAAACAACGCAACGCCATTTGATACGCCTGACTCGTTGCTTTTAAAGGTAATGTTGCCATCAATGTTAGACGTTCCAACGGAATTGCCGGGCGAGAATATCGAGTCATTATAAACTTCAATACTGCCTAACATATACCCTTCCAAGTCCAGACGACCAGAAGCAACGATAAAAATATCAGCGGTAAAATGCAAATCTTCCGGTAATTGTTCTGTATTAATCTTTAATCTGCCCTCTCCGGTTTTGAGTATATCGCCGTTGCCGAGGACGTATGCCGTGTTTGTAAAGGCAGCCGTTTTTTCATCTCCGCTGGCTACGTTGTATTCCAGCGTTCCGCCATTGTTGACTGTAATTATTCCAGTAACGTTTTCAATCGCAGCTCCGGCAAGTTCAAAAACGCCTGCGTTGACGGTCATCGGAGCTGCCAAGCCGCCGTTGAGAACAAGCGTTCCGTCTCCGTTTTTGATGTATCCCTTTTTATTGCCGCTGCTGTCGGTTGCCAGATTTCCAGAAACCGTAACGGTTCTGTTTTCGCCGGGCTGGAAGACGATCTCGTGTTTGTTATAGTTAATCATATTCACGTTAACGCTCTGACTTGTCGGCGCGCTTTCTTCTGCGGCAGACGGGTCTCCAAAGCATAAAAACGTATCGTTAACACTGGGCGATTGATCGGAAACGAACTGAATTGTACCTGTACCGCTGGAAGACAGAACATCGGATTCGATAGAAAATGTTGCAACGTTATTTGTCCCCGCCTGACGCGTCTGTCGGAATTTCAGCGTATAGCCATTGGTTTCAATTTCGTTTGTAAATGAAGCCATGCTAACTGAACCATACGCCCCAATCAAAGCGTCGCCAAAAAGCGTAACTTTACCTTTTACCGTTGATGTTTCGGTTAATCCTTGGAATACCAGCGCCCCAGCCTTTACGTTAGTAAGGATATCTCGTCCTTCTCCCGTAAGTCTAATGTCACATTCAAGTTGAGTCTGCTGAGTTTGATTGAAGATTCTAAACTGCGAGTCGTTGGCAATTGCCAGACTATAGTTTGACGTCAGCGGTTTGGAATAGGTAAGCTGTTTGCTGTTTCGAATGTTAATTATGCCGGTAAACTGGTCAGAAACAGCATTGGTGAGCGTACTGCTGTCAGCGCTGACTCGCAGCGTTCCGCTTCCTGTAATAACGTTGTTGTTTACGAAATCTTGATCGGCATTGACATACAACGTTGCGCCCGTATCGATAAATACGCTTGTCGCATTTTGCAAGGCGTTACTACCATCGAGTCTAACAGTAGAATTTTTACTGACGGTCAGCGTCCCGGTAAAGGCGTTGTTGGCGCTGGAAATAACGAGATTTTCGTTATTAGACCCCTCAACGAGAGTTATTTCACCGGCGCCGGAAATCGCGCTTTGGACGTTAATTATACGATCGGCTGCGTCGCTGAACTTAAAGGTTACCGTTCCATTGACAGTCATAGCGCCAAGCATGTTGGCGGTTCCGGTTGTCATCGCCTGATTTATAAGCGAATTGCCCAATTGTAAATCGTTAATAGTAAAGTTCCAAGCCTTCAATGCCATTCCCGCTTGAACGGAACTATAAGTTCCGTCTGTATTATATCCCAACCAAAGCGTATTTCCATCAGGGAATTTATCGCTGTCAGCTGGTTTTCCATCACTTTTAACAAGAGTGCGAAAAGTAATACTGCCAGTCGCTCCTTGACCGACAAAATAGTTGTTGGCTGTTGAGGTTGAGGGAATCGCGCCAGACCAGTATCCTGAACTTCCCCAATATTTTCCGGCTTCCATGGATTTCGTCTGATAAATGTTTTCAGCCGAAACGTAAGACGTCAAACACAACGCAGCAATCAGAATTGCCAAAAAAGAAAATCCAACACGAGTTAAAATGCGGGCGGGGGGCAGAATACGGTGTTTCGACATGGTTTTACTCCCTATAACAGGTAAAACTGGTAAACGGTTATCAAAACGACTTTGCAACGGTACGCCCGTCAAAATATAATATCGCTTTTATACACTTATTATATTATACACTCAATTTTACAAGTTTAAAGCGGTAAACTGAATTTTTTTGAAAAAAAGTGAAAGATTTTGAGAAAATAGAGAAAATAGTAAGGGTTTATGTCGTATATGGCGGACTTACGTCCGCGATCCAGAAAGGTTTTCAGCTGCGGCGAAGGGGGCGGAGGGGCGGAGAGGCTTCGACGGGCGAAGACGCCCGCGAACCAGCGGGTCGGTGGGGCTTTCCTACGAAAGAGATTATTGGAGGCTTCCGCCGCAAAGCGTTTACCAATTGATTACTTTGCGAACTTTGCGTACTTTGCGTGAGATTTCTTTGCCGTTACGTTCTCTACGCTCACCCCCACGGGTTTACACCCGTGGCTCGCCTAAGCGTAATTCCGCTCCCGTTGGTCGCTCCATTACCGCCTTTCATCTATTCCCTATTCCCTACTCCCTATTCCCTCTTGCCGACTGCCTATTCTTCTCTTGACAGCCTCTCCCTTTTTCTGTATATATCTATAGAATAATATTATTTTCCCTGAACAGGGTTTCAAAAATCGGGATTTAATCAGCGCTGAATTCTTTTTATCCCGGTTCTGACGCCCTGTTTGACGTTTTCTTTCCGCAGCATGATTTTTAAAAGCCTGGAACTAACCGGATTCAAAAGTTTCGCCGATAAGACGCGGTTCGAATTTTCGGACGGCATTACTATCGTCGTTGGTCCGAACGGTTCCGGGAAATCTAACGTAGTTGACTCGATTAAATGGGTTCTGGGCGAGCAGAAAGTCAAGTCTTTGCGCGGAAAGGAGATGACGGATGTAATCTTTGCCGGCGCGCCGGGTCGAAAGCCGATGAACACGGCGGAAGTTACGCTCACGTTCGACAATTCCGACGGGCGGTTTCATTTCGACGCGTCCGAGCTGCAAATCACCCGCCGGGTGATGCGTTCGGGGGAATCGGAGTATCTGATCAACCGTCAAACCTGTCGATTAAAAGACATTCGGGAGCGATGGGCATTTTCGAGGAGGCGGCGGGCGTGAGCCGGTACAACGCCATGGTTCACGATTCCCTCAAAGCCATGGAGCGGACGAACTTTAATCTCAATCGATTTAAAGACATCGTTACCGAGCAGGAAGGGCGTCTGAAAAGTCTCAAACGTCAGGCGGAAAAGGCGGCGCGTTACAGCGAGTACACGCATCGTCTGCAGGCTCTGCGAACCGAGGCAGGGATTGTCGACTGGAACAATCTGACTCAAAAAATCGAAGCGCACGACGCCCGATTCGCCGGCATTCGTCAGCAGGAAGAAGAGCTTCAGTCCCAGCTGGCGGATCTGGAAAAACAGATCGCCGGGATTGAATCGACGTTGTCGGAACTCGACAGCCAGGTTCTGGAACAGGAAAACAACTATTCAGACGTCCGAGAGCAAATCGCGTCCTGTCAAACGAACGCAGAAAACCAGATTCGGCGTCTGGACGAAATCCAGCAGCAGGAAAGCCGATACCAGGATTTAACCGCTCGACTGACGGCGCGAACGGCGGAACAGTCTCAGCGGCGCAACAAGACGTATGAGGAATACGTCCAGGCGTTACAGCAAAAGGAAGAGTTGTCGTCTCTGCGCGCGGACGCTCAGGCGAAACAGCTTCAGTTGCAAAAACAGGCGGATGAAATCGAAGCGCAAAACGAAAAGAATCGCGACGCTGCGCTCGAAAAGACAAGAACGGTAGCCGCGCTGACAAACGAGATTTCTTCTTTGGAGCGTCAGCTGGAAGCCAAGGCGGAACATCGGCGCAGCGACCAGCAGCGTTTGGAAGACGCTCAGGCGGAACTGGATAAAAGCGCGGCGGAAAAGGAAGCTGCAACGGCGCTTGCCGACCAGCTCAACGACGAAAAAGAGACGTGCGAGGAACGCGTTCAGGAACTTCAGCAGCAGCTGGACGACATTCTCGAACAGTTCCAGCGCCGCAAAGCGGTTCTCGACAAACTGGGCATGCGCCGCACTGCGCTGCTGGAACGCGTCGGGCTGCTGGAAGAGCTTCAAAACAAACGTGACGAACTCAACCCCGGCTTGAAAGACGCCCTGTCCAGAGCCAAACAGGATCCGGAAGGACCCTACGGGTCAATTATCGGCTTGGCGGCGGACATGATGCAAGTCGGCGTCGACGCGGCGGGGCTGATTGAAATCGCGTTAGGTCCGATGGCGGAATATCTGGTTGTCGGGAAGAAATCGCAAAAGTTTATTTCTGCGCTTAATTCCGGAGACGTCAGCCTCAAAGGGCGCGTTGGGTTTATCTGGATGGACGGTCTGTTTTCCAACCCGATTCCCAGCGTCAATCTGGAAGGGCGTCCCGGCGTCGTCGGCAGAGCGGATCAGTTCGTTCAGGCGGATAAAAAGTACCATCCGCTGGTTCGGCGTCTGCTGGGCACGACCTGGATTGTCGAAACGGCGCAGGACGCGTTTTCTCTGTCAACGACGGTTCCGGAACCGCTCAATTACGTAACGCTGGCGGGAGAACGCCTCGGCGCGGACGGCTCGTTTACCTGCGGAGAGCGTCACAACGCGGCGGGATCGATTGCCCGGCGAAGCGAGCTGGATCAAAAGAAGAAGGAACTCAAGGGTCTCGACAATCAGTACTCCGTCCTTTTGGAAGAGGCGAAGAAGCTGGAAGACGCTGCAACCAAACGGGATCAAAGTCTGGAATCGCACAAAGATCAGCTCCGCAAGATTCGAACCAAAGTCTCGGACGCGGTCAATCAGCTCACCGCTCTGGAAGAACGCTATTTGCAAGCCATGCGCCGCAAAGAGGAAATCGTCCATTCCATGACGCAGGACGAGCAGGATCGTCAAACGACCGAAGTCGCGCTGGCGAAAACCATCGAAGAAAAGAAAACGAATCAGCTGGCGCTGTCCGAGCTGGAAACGACCGCTCAGCAACTGCGTGACGAATCCGATAAAATCGACGAAGTCAAACGCCAGTTCAGCCGCGAAGCGACCAGAATTCAGGTTCAGCTGGCTCAATGCGAAGAACGCTGCGAGGGCTTAAAAAACGCCGTCGCTCAGGACGACAAAGCTATTGAAGAGCGCGTTCAGGACATCAACCAGAACTCCGTCCATCTCAAAGAACAGCAAGCTGCCGAACTGACTGTTACAATGTCGTTCCTCGCTCTGCAGTCGCAGCTGGCGTCGCTGTATTTGAAAAAAGAGGAGTTACAGGCAAAACTCAATCAGGCGAGAAAAGGACGCGAGAAAATCGCCGGACAGCGTCGGGAACTCAGCCAAAAGCGTACGAACGTCAACAAAGAGCTGCAGAAAATCGAAAAGCAGCTCCATGCGTCTGAACTGGAAAAGGCGGACTGGGAACATCAGCGAACCGACATGGCGCAGCGGCTCAAAGACGACTACGACATCGACATCGCCCTGCTTTCTGCGGAAAACCGGGGTGAAAACGGCGCTGTTATGGAGGTGTCCCCGGAAACGCAGACGGAAATCAAACAGCTGCGTAACAAAATCAACTCGCTGGGCGCTATCAACATGGAAGCCCTCAACGAGCTGGAAAATCTGCAGAACAAGTACGACGTCAATCTCGCCAAGTACGAAGACTGCTGCAAGGCAAAACAAATGCTCGAAAGCCAGATTCGCGCCAATAAAGACCGGATTCAAAAACGGTTTATGGAAACCGTCGAAGCGGTTAGAACGCATTTTAGCGGGCTGTTCAGCGACCTGTTCGGCGGCGGTCGGGCGGAAATCATCATCGACGAAAACGAAGACGTCTCCGAAGCGGGAATTGAGATCATCGCTCAGCCGCCGGGAAAAGAACTGACTCACATCTCCCTGCTTTCCGGCGGCGAAAAAACGCTCACCTGCGTCGCGCTGCTGCTGGCAATGTTCGAGACGAACCCCAGCCCGTTCTGCATTCTCGACGAAGTCGACGCCGCCTTGGACGAAGCCAACACCGATCGATTCGGTCAGGTTCTCAAACGTTTTGAGAACATCACGCAGTTTATTTGCATTTCGCACTCCAAACGAACCATGTCCGTTGCCGACACGATCTACGGCATCACCATGCAGGAATCCGGCGTCTCGCGACAGCTTTCCGTCCGCTTTGAAGACGTAACAGAAGACGGCGACATTATTATCCACAACCAGGCGGGA
Source organism: uncultured Planctomycetota bacterium (assembly GCA_902770245.1). Taxonomy (GTDB): domain Bacteria; phylum Planctomycetota; class Planctomycetia; order Pirellulales; family Thermoguttaceae; genus RUG11551. Next base: position 7,521 of record CACXSS010000272.1, read on the forward strand.
TAAAGAGATTGAAAGGCGGTAATGGAGCGACCATCGGGAGCGGAATTACGCATTCGCCGATAGGCGAACAA
>CACXSS010000273.1:0-2158 GCA_902770245.1 uncultured Planctomycetota bacterium
GAAGTTCGCAAAGTTTTAAAAACAGACGCTTTAGCGTCTGTTAGAACCGCGTAGCGGTTCAATATTTCTAGCCGTGGGTGAAACCCACGGAAAACGGAATACAAAAAGAACACGTATCGTCAAACACACATTTCCTCTCGTCCTCCATTTTGGGGGGACGGGAGGAAATGTTACTGAAACGATTAGGCGAGCCGGGACTATCTTTCACAAGAAAATTTTTACACCCCTCTATTTTCTCCTCTCCCCCGGTTGCAGTTTTTATAATTCTTTGTTATAATTATTAGCAAATAACAAATTATACTTGTTCTACTTGAAATTTCCCGAAAAATGAGCTATTAGCTCCTGGCTACTAGCCGCTAGCTTGATTATCCCAATTTCTTGCGATAACGTACGAATCAGGTTTATCAAGCTAATAGCTAGAAGCTAGCAGCTAAAGGCTTAACATCGGAAAAACTCAAGTCGTTTCAGTATATTATTATGGAGATATATTCCCATGCCAGACTCCCATATGAAAAAACAAGCTTTGTTAATCGGAATCAACGAATACCAGATTTTACCCGGTTTGAAGTACGCCCGGCAGGACGCAGAAGCGGTGGCGGACGCGCTCAGGAAGAACTATTGCTTTTCAGACAACGAGGTTATGCTCCTGACGGACGCCAGACCGGGGTTGCTCAAACCGACAAACCGCTATATCATTCAGGATCATTTAGAGAAACTGGCGAATCAGGAACTTGACCTGTTTATATTCGGCTTCTGGGGACACGGCTTGTTCCGTAACGGCAAACGGTATCTTTGCCCGCTGGACGTCATGGGAAACAGAGCGGAACATCAGGGACTGCCTTTTGACGAACTTCAGGAACTTCTTGCTAATATTCATGCGAAAAATACGTGTATGATTCTGGACTGCTGCCAGACGATTCACGACCGGGGCGAGGCGGAAACGCTTACGGTTTCCGATCAGACGAGCATGGAAAACGCCGCTCGAGACATCGTTCTAAGGAGAAAAACGCAGATTCCGAATTTCCAGTCCAACGTGGCGATTCTCAATTCCTGCAAGGAAGGACAGAGCGCGTACGAATGGGACGCTCGACAGCACGGTCTGTTTACCGCTCACCTTCTTGACGCAATGAATAAACGCTGTACCAGCGTTTTGCAGATTGCCAGCTATATCAGCAGCAACATCGAGAAAACCGCTTTGGAACTGGGCAAGGAACAAACGCCGTTCTATAAACTCGAAGGCGATATTGTTTTGCCCGTTGCAACGAAATCGACGCCATTGGTAACAGGCGACGTGTTTATTTCATATCGACATTGCAACGCCGATTTAGTTGCACCGTTGGAAGAGGAACTTAAAAAACGAGGAATTTCGTACTTTATTGACCGCATTGGGGTCAACTATAGCATAGATTATTCCACCGTAATAGCGCGGGCTTTAAAAGCGTGTAAACTCCTTTTGGTCGTATGGACAAAAGAAGCAAAAGATTCTCCCGACATGCTCCGGGAAGTCAAAATGGCATTAGATCTCAAAAAGAGCGTTGTTCCGTACAAGATCGGAACGTTTAACGCAGTTGATCACGATGCTTTGTATTACCAACTTGCACCCTTAAGTCGCTGTGAAGCCGCCGTACAAACGCCGGAAACAATCGCAGACGTGGTCAATCAAATTGAACTCGCTCTAACGGGAAAACCGTACCAGCAGCTCGTTTTTAAAACGTCTGAAAAGCCTCAAAATACTATTAAACAACAACCGGTAATTGAGGACAATAATGAAACCGTTCCGCCGAAGCAAATCGAACAGAGTCAGCCGATTCAGTATAATAAACTCCCCCCAACCAACCGATCTTCTTTCAAATGGGATGGGACAAAAATCAAAAAATTCATCGGAAAAGAAACGGAAGTTGCAATTCCCGAAGGAACAACGGATATTGGATACGAGGCATTCAACTGGTGTTGGTCCTTAACACATGTAGCAATTCCCAAAAGCGTAACGATGATTGGAAATAGTGCGTTCGAGTGGTGTAGTTCCTTAACGTCCGTGGTAATTCCCGAAGGCGTAACGGAGATTGGAGAGGGGACGTTCAGGGATTGTAGTTCCTTAACGTCCGTGGTGATTCCCAAAGGCGTAACGAAGATTGGACAGGGTGCGTTCAGTGGTTGT
>CACXSS010000273.1:2238-6580 GCA_902770245.1 uncultured Planctomycetota bacterium
GGGTGCGTTCAGTGGTTGTAGTTCCTTAACGTCCGTAGTAATTCCCAGAAGTGTAACGGAGATTGGAAAGTATGCGTTCCATAATTGTAGATCCTTAACATCCGTGGTAATTCCCGAAGGCGTAACGGAGATTGGACAGGGTGCGTTCAGTGGTTGTAGTTCCTTAACGTCCGTAGTAATTCCCAGAAGTGTAACGGAGATTGGAAAGTTTGCGTTCTCTGGTTGTAGGTCCTTAACGTCCGTGGTAATTTCCGAAGGCGTAACGGAGATTGAAGAAGGGGCGTTCTCTGGTTGTAGTTCCTTAACGTCCGTGGTAATTCCTGAAGGTACAACGGAGATTGGAGGGGATGCGTTCGCTGGTTGTACAGCATTAAAGGAATGGTCGATTTCCTCTTCACATCCATATTTCAAACGCGATGGCGCTGGTTTGTTGACAAAAGACGGGAAAAAGCTGGTCGCCTGCCTTGCATCGGCAAAAGAATATCATATTCCCGAAGGCGTAACGGAGATTGGAGAAGGGGCGTTCAGGGATTGTAGTTCCTTAACATCCGTGGAAATTCCAGAAGGCGTAACGGAGATTGGAGATTGTGCGTTCCTGAGTTGTCGTTCCTTAACGTCCGTGGTAATTCCCAGAAGTGTAACGGAGATTGGAAACAGTGCATTTGAGCGTTGTAGTTCTTTAACGTCCGTGGTAATTCCTGAAGGTGTAACGAAGATTGGAGAAGGGGCGTTCAGGGATTGTAGTTCCTTAACGTTCGTGGAAATTCCCGAAGGCGTAACGGAGATTGGAGAGAGTGCGTTCCAGTATTGTAGTTCCTTAAGATCCGTGGTAATTCCCGAAGGCGTAACGGTGATTGGAAACGGGGAGTTCTGTGGTTGTACTTCCTTAACATCCGTGGCATTTCCCGAAGGTGTAACGAAGATTGGAGACGGGGCGTTCTGTGGTTGTAGTTCCTTAACAACCGTGGTAATTCCAGAAGGCATAACGTGGATTGGTTGGCATGCGTTCTATGATTGTAGTTCCTTAACATCTGTGGTAATTCCCGTAGGTATGTGGAAGATCGGATACGGTGCGTTCGAGGGTTGCCCAGTTCCTCGGTTTTCAAGAGCGTGGTGGCATAATTTATGGGATTGGTTTAAGTTTTGGGAGAGATGGTAGGAATTGTAAATTAACACGTTATCGGTATTAAGGTAAAGCTTTGGAGTGGCGATGCATCCAGCGTCATCATTTCGTATTTTTCGTTCCTTTCGTGTTTTTAAAAACTTCGGCGGCTGATACAGCCGCGATCCAGCGGGGCGGAGGGGGGTGTTCTGCGAAAAAGGTTTTTCTTGTTCCAGCAAAGGCGCCCGGGGACGGGCGCCATCCGGGGAAGGTTGTCTGCTTCGTCGATTTGGTATGCACACATCGAACAAAGTGTAACTACGCTCACGGAGTTCGCTCCGTTACCGCTTTTCATTAAATTCATTACCGTCATCCATTACTTTGCGAACTTTGCGTTCTTTGCGGCTTAAAATTCTTCGTCGGCTGAGGCAGCCGCGATCCAGCGGGGCAGAACGACTGACACGTTCTCTTGGCTTTTGGAGGCTTCCCCGCTCGTTTCTCTGTTGCAAAAAGATATTTCTCGATGACTTGCTTTAAAATTTAAACGGGGTATAATTTTAGTTAGTAGAAAGTTGTTGAACGCTTCTTCCTGGAATTACTTCCGGATGTGAGCGTTTATCTGTGTTTTCCTTCCCAAAAACTTAAACGATTATGACTGCGACTAAATCAGGCTTCCTGTCGATTTTATTATGTCAGACTGTTGTATTGTCGACCTTGGCGACGGGGGTCGCGTTTGAATCCCCGCTTGATCTGTCCGACCCGTCCAAACTGCCGCCCCCGCCGGCAAACGCGATTGCGTATCCCGAGCAAGCGCCTCAAAACCTGCTGGAGAATTTCCAAACCCCGCCTGCCGGGTACGGCGAAGTTCCGTTCTGGTGGTGGTCGGGCGACCGGCTCGACAAGGCGCGTTTGGAATGGCAGCTGGATCAGCTTCACAACAAAGGCGTGGCGGGCGTTCAGGTCAATTACATTCGCAACGATCGGGGTCGGGGTTCGTACAACAACGATCCGCCCATTTTCTCTGAGGAATGGTGGGACTTCTATTCATACGCCTCAAAGGTTGCGGCAAAGTACAACATGGGCATCGGCTTGAGTACGTACACGCTCGACTGTCCCAATCTCCCGAACCTGTTCAACGTGCTTATCTATAACGATCCGGAGGTGAACGCTCGACCGCTGAGAGGGAAACAGGTCAAGACGGTTACCCCCGGCGAGTCGTTTACGCTGACGCCATCGGCAAACCATATCGCCTTTGCCGCCTATCCGATGGAAAACGGGCGCATAACCGGGGCTGGATTCAAACTAGAATCGAAAGACACGCAGCGCCAAATTCCCGAAAATTCTCCGGCGTCTCAGTACGCTGTCTGGGAGTTTACGTATGAGGTCCGACCGGGAACGCTCAATCCGCTGCATCCGCAGTCTGGACAGCGGGTTATCGACAAGTTCTTTCAGCCGTTTGAAGATCACAACGGGGGATCTTCTGCTGGTTTGAATTATTTCTTTAACGACCTGTTGTCGATTGGGTATCACGGCTGGCAGTGGACGGACGATTACGCTCAGCGGTTTGAACAGGTCATGGGATACGACTTCTTTTCCATCGCCGCCGGTTTGTTTACGAACATTGGAAATGTAACGCCCAAAGCCAAAATGGACGCGATGGAAGTTCAGGTTTATCTGAGCGAAGAGCGGTATTTCAAGCCCATTTTTATGTGGCATTACACTCGCGGGCTGACATACGGATGTGACAACAACGGGCGAGGGTACGAGCCGACGCAGTATCACGATTATTTTCGCGTTATTCGATGGTATACGGCTCCCGGGCACGATACGCCCGGCGGCAGCGCCGACTTTATCAAAGACAAGGTGTCAGCGTCCATTTGCGGTTTGTATCAGCGTCCTCGCGTTTGGCTGGAAGGCTATCATTCTCTCGGCTGGGGCGCCAATCCCGACGGGCTGATGTACGCAACCAACGAGAACTTCGTTTTCGGCGCGACGCTGCTCAATCTGCATGGGCTGTATTATTCCACCCGAGGCGGTTACTGGGAATACGCCCCGCCGTGCTATCATTTCCGTATGCCGTACTGGGCGCACATGAACGTCTTTTTGAAATACTACGAGCGTCTGTCGTACCTGCTCAGCCAGGGAACGTGGCAGGCGGAAATTGCGATTATCTACCCCGTCGCTCCGTACGCTGCCGGGCTGACAGGCAACCAAAGCGAAGCAACGTCAACGGCGTTCGATTTGGCAAAACGAATCTACTCGACCAACCGCGACGTCGCCTTTATTGACGAGCAGTCGATTCTTCGCGCGGCGATTGTTCCTGCTAAAGACGGCGAGCCGGCGAAACTGTCCGTTTCCAACATGAATTTTGCCGCGGTCGTGGTTCCGTCCATGCAAGCTCTGCATTGGGGCGTTTTAACCAAACTGCGAGAATTCCAGCTTGCCGGCGGGACGGTCTACATTTACGGGAAGAAGCCCGTCGTTTCGGATCGCGTCGGGGCGAACGACCCGGTTCTTGACAAGCTGGTTAACGACATTCTTCAGACGGCGCAGGAACGCATCGCCGGTGTTACAACTGACAACAATGCGTATACGGAACCCGACGCGCCTCCGCGGGTTTATCCCGGCGGGTTTACCGGGTACTGGGCGTGGTCAAAAGAATTCGTCCGGAAGATTCAGGCGGTTGGAACGCTCAAAGGGCTTTCCGACGAGCCGGCGGAATATCAGGTCAAGTTTTTTGCTGACAATCACGGCGAATTGTACGTCAACGATAAACTCGTTTGTTCCAATGACGATTATCAAAAAGACTGGACGGGAACGCTGACGCTCAAAAACGGGGACAAAGTCAAAATCCTCGCCAAAGACGACGAAGCGGGCAACCGGATGGCGGGCTTTTTCTTCGCCGTTTCCGATGGGAAAAAGACGCTCTTTTCAACGCTCGATTTGGGATACAAGCTCTCTGACGCCGACGACGTCAAACCGCTTGACCCGACCAACGTTCACGACTTGCACCGATACGGCAGAAGAAACGTTCGGCTTCCCATTCAGAACTCGAAAAAGGCGGCGGAGGACAAACAGATTTTCGTCATGCCGCAGGACGTCAAAGCGTTCGCGTCGATTAAATATCTGCACCGCAAAGCCGGCAAGTACGACGTTTATATGGTAATGGGCGCCGAGAAGAATTCCGTCGTGTCGTTCCGCTGCGCTGGACGTCCGGAAATCTGGGATCCGATGACCGGC
>CACXSS010000274.1 GCA_902770245.1 uncultured Planctomycetota bacterium
TCTGTTTATGTACGATGCTAAAAAATTCGGCTCTTCCGGTAAGTTGGTACCTAGTGTTTCCGCAGGTCAGTCCGTTCACGGATTTGACGGATTAAACGGATTTTCACCGATTGAATTGTTGACAATTCATCGTTCATTCGTAAATCTTTGAATTATAATCACGAAAAACACAAAAAACACGAAATTTACGAAAAATATAAGATTATAAAAAATCCTTTCGTGTGTTTCGTGCATTTCGTGTTTAAAAAGCTTTTGGGTGGTCAAAACGCCTGTTTTTTAGCTCAAGTACCAACTTGTCGGATGAACCATTATGGTTCTTCCGGCAAGTCCGTACCTGCTAGCTGCTAGCTGTTAGCCACTAGCCATTAGCTTGTGCGTTCGCGGTTCTCAGTTTTTAACGGTTAACGTTAGAAACTGGATGGATAAGCTAAAAGCTGGGAGCCAGGAGCTAATAGCTAACTCGCAACTAAAGGCACGCAGTTACCGGATGAGCCTTTTTTTTTCTTGTGAATATCCTTTCTTTTGGTAACGCTCAACAATTAAATTTCGTATAACAATAGGGACTCACTATACGTATTGGTTTTTATTGTTTAATAAAAATCGTGGAAAGTACAGTATTAAAACGTATTTGGCATATTAATCAGTATGCGCTTGCATAATTAAATATTATTTTTTAGGAGACTTTATGACCTTCACAGAATACATCAATTACTTCGGTAAAAAACCCACATTCACCATCAGCGGAACAGAAGATAACAGGTGGCGTGTTTCCACAGAGGCAAACAATAAACAATTGGTGGCTTATGATAAAGATATTGCACGTGCGCTGGAGTACGCTGTGTGCCTTTATGTAAAAGAGTTTCATCGTTCTGCCCAGTCCGGGGACGATGGTAAATAACCCTGCAGATTCGCGTCCCGGTTAGCCAGCGTTCTCCGTTATCGCCTTTTTCTCCGGCGGGCGAGACGCCCGCTAAAGCGAATTTTCCTTTTGCGGACTTACGTCCGCGATCCAGAAGCGTCTTCGGTTTCGTCGCAGTTTATCGACGGGACAAAGGGTATTTGTGCGGCAGGGACTGCCGCGAGCCGGACTCAACCATTTCTTTCTGGCTCCCCCAAATTTTGAACGCACCCTTTTTTCTGAAATATTTTCTCTGTCCCCTTGCATTATAAAAAACGTTCCGATATAATTCAATAAATTAGACTTAGTCCGCCTTGAGCGTTTTTTATTCCTTTACCCCCCCCTCAGAGGAAAAATGATGGAAATTTCTAAATTGTCCGGTATGAGAACGGGTCAGCTGCGGCGAAGCGGCTTGACTCTGTTCGCCCTGTTTATTGTAGCGTTATTTATGGCGCTGACGGCGTCCGCTCAGGACGCGCGGCCTGACATTGTCGTAGCGGATTTCAACGGTTCCGACTACGGCGACTGGAAAGTGGAAGGCGAGGCGTTTGGCGCCGCTCCAGCGCGGGGAACGCTCCCGACTCAAATGGAAGTTTCGGGGTTCGAGGGCGCGGGGCTGGTCAACTCCTACGTCGGCGGAGACGACACGGTCGGGAAGCTGACGTCGCCGGAATTCAAGATTGAGCGTCCGTATATCAATTATCTCGTCGGCGGCGGGATGAACGCGGAAAAGCTGGGAATGCGTCTGATTATCGACGGCAAAACCGTTCGGAGCGCTACGGGATTAAACGATCGTCCTGGCGGGTCGGAACGGCTGGAAATGCAGACGTGGAACGTTGCCGAGTTTGTCGGCAAGACGGCGCGGCTGGAAATCTTCGATAACGCCGTCGGCGGTTGGGGACATATTAATATCGACAACGTCGTTCAAAGCGACGTCAAAAAGGCGCTCGTGCCGGCGGATAAAACGCGGCTTGTTACGCTGGATAAACCCTATTTGATCTTTCCGATTGCCAATTCTGCCAGACAGACGATTATGACAATCGTCGTTGACGGGATTTTGGTTCATAAATTAAAAATCCCGCTGGCTGACTCCACACAAAACGCTGACTGGTACGCTTTTTTAGACGTTCCGGAATACGTCGGCAAAACGGCTGATATTTCTGTGGAGGATATGGCTGTTGGGTCTGAAGGGTTGAAGCTCATTCGTACGGCAAACGATTCTGAAGTGGATTTAATCAACAAGGTTCCGCGATATTCAGAACAGGTTCGTCCTCAGCTGCGTTTCTCGCAAAAACAGGGTTGGAATAACGACCCCAACGGCATGGTTTATCTCAATGGAAAATACCATCTGTTTTGGCAAAGCAATCCGGTTTGCGTAACGTGGGAAAACATGTACTGGGGGCATGCCGTCAGTTCCGACCTGGTTCATTGGACGGAACTTCCCATGGCTTTGCGTCCTCTGGGCGGCGACGTTCCTTTTGACAAACGGTTTCCGTCCATGGCGAAAGGTCAATGCTGGAGCGGTTCGGCTAACGTGATGAGAAACGACTCGTCTCCAGAAGCGAAATCGACGATTATTGCCGCGTTTACCGACACCGGATGCGGCGAGAGTCTGGCGATAAGCCGTGACGAGGGCAAGACGTGGCGCTATGAAACGTTCAATCCGATAATTCGTCACAAAGGACGCGATCCGAAACTGGTTTGGTACGAAAAGGGACAATATTGGGTTATCGCTCTTTACGACGAAGGGAACGGTCCGAAGATTGCTTTCTATAAATCGGACGACCTCAAATCGTGGGAAAAGACCGGGGAAATTGACGGCTTTTTCGAATGTCCGGAAATGTTCAAAATCAACCTTGACGGGAATCCAGAGAATTCCAAATGGGTTCTTTGGGCGGCGAACGCCGAGTACGTTGTCGGTCAGTTTGACGGCAAGACGTTTATTCCGGACGAGGTCAACGCCGACGGTTCCGTCAAGAAATTCCGCAGTCACGATGGAATGTTTTACGCTTCTCAATGCTTTTCCAACGCGCCAGGCGGCAGAGTAATTCAAATCGGCTGGACGCTGCACGATTATTACCGTCAAGAACAGAATCTCCCGTTTAATCACGGCTTTTCCCTCCCGCTGGAACTGACGCTTCGGACGACGCCCGAGGGACCGCGGCTGTTCTCCAATCCGGTCAAAGAGTTTGAAACCCTTCGGACGAAAAAGCATGAAGCGCATTCGACGCTTGACAGTCAATCTCAGCAGTCCGTTAAACTGGATTGCGCCTCGCCAGACGGAGACAATCTTTTTGATATAACCCTTCGCTTTAAGCCGGGAACAAAAGGCGACGTTGTCTTGTCTGTCGGGAACGACAAGTTGATTTATCACTGTTCAGAATCCCGCTTTGAAGGGAGTTTGGCGGCAGAACGAAATAACGACGGCATGCGTCATCCGCTGCCGATTCTCGGTATTCCCGATAAAGACGGGTATGTAACAGTCCGAATTGTTCGCGATCGCGCTTTGGTTGAGGCATTTTTCAACGACGGTCGGCTTTATCGCGTTAACGGATTGCCCGGTCCCGCTTCCTCTCAGACATTCGAACTGTCGGGCGTTGATCTCGACGCCCCCGTTCCGTTTGAACTGGACGTCTGGAACCTGAAATCCATTTGGAAGTAGCGAGTTGAGGGTGTAAACCCGTGGGAGTGAGCAAAGCGAACGTAATTACGCAGTTAAAGAAAATCCTCACGCGAAGTTCGCTAAGTTCGCAAAGTTTTAAAGATAAAATTCCTTCGCGTACTTTGCGTACTTTGCGTGAGATAAATCCTCGCAACTAAAGGTTTTTTTATGTTATTTTTATTCGACAGATTGTAATGAACAGTAAAAGATTTAAGATTGTCTTATTGTGTTTGGCGTTTATTGCGTTTTTGTCGCCGGCGAGTTTGTCGTCGGCGCAGGAACCGCAGTTTCGCCGTCTTTCCGTTCAGGAATACCGCGACAAGATGAAGGGCGGCTGGATCGGTCAGATTGTCGGCGTGTCGTGGGGCGCGCCGACCGAGTTCCGGTATCGAGACAAGACGATTCCTGCGGTAATGGTTCCGAAATGGAAGCCGGAGATGATCAATCACGCCTTTGGTCAGGACGACCTTTACGTCGAAATGACGTTTTTGCGGACGCTGGAACTGTACGGCTTGGACTGCTCGATTCGTCAAGCGGGAATTGACTTCGCCAATACAAAGTATCAGCTCTGGTGCGCCAACAATTCAGGTCGAACCAATCTGCGCGCCGGAATCGCCCCGCCGGACAGCGGTCATCCGCAGTTTAACAATTGCCCAAACGACATCGATTATCAAATCGAGTCGGACTTCTCCGGCTTGATTTCGCCCGGCATGCCTCAAAGCGTTATCGCGCTGGGCGACAAGTTCGGTCGTCTGATGAACTATTCCGACGGCGTC
>CACXSS010000275.1 GCA_902770245.1 uncultured Planctomycetota bacterium
GACAAGAACGGCAACCTCGTTCCGTCCATTGGCGACAGAATTACGATTGCCAACCTGGCGGCGGACGAATTCGACGCCGGCGATACGGTTATCTTTACTCATCGTGAAAACGTTCTGGGCGGACTGAGCGGCTCCGGCGTAACAGAAGGAACAAACGTTATTCGCGTTCGCGTTGACGCCGATTATCCGGCTGACCAGATTTCTCGTCTTATTAACCGAGCGATTGAGAACTTCAAACTGGAAAATCGCGAGTACGACGAAGCCATTCAAACGACCGTTACCGGCAGATACATCATGTTTACCGGTAAATTGGAAGAGGTCAACGCTAACGACGACGCGGTCTTTGTCTTTGACGGCGACATCAACGCCAACGGCGGCAAACTGACAGGTTTGGCGTGGGTTGGAAACGAACTGTACGCTGTTTCTGAACAGGGCGACCTCTATCGCGTTACATATAACGGCGGCGCGATGGCGAACTTCGACGTGCGCGATGAAAACAACGGAACTCAGTTCCACGATACGTTCCGTTTTGGCACGGACGACGAAGGAATGGACGCCGCTGACACCGATTGGGATATTATCTATGAAACCCGTACAATGGTAACCGGCAATGAGGAAAAGAGCTTCCTTGCACTGTGTGAAAACGAATATCGCGGCAAGAAGTTCAATCTGGAACTGATTGCCTGCCTGGGCAAGAACTTCACCGGTTTGACCAACGGTCCTGAAAACGTCGAAGGTCAGAAGTATGCCAATTTGCTCTTTGCAACGGACAACAACGGCGTTGTTTACTGCTTCGATACGACCGGCGCTTACAAGGGCGTCTTCAGCAACGGCGCGTACTCCATCGATACGGGCAGAGGCGGCGCGGTCGGCATTGACTTCACCACTCAGGACTTCAACCTGTGGCACCGCACCAACATGCGTGAAGGGGACGAAGGACATAAAATCTACAGTACTTTTGACAACGCACGCAAGAGTCCAGCCGATGGCAGTACGAGCTATTATTTCGGAATGGAAAATCCGGACAATAATAAATACATCGGATACGGTCAGGGGTCAGTCAATAACACGCTCAACGCTTATGTTACCAACGCCGGTTTGTACAGCACGTACAACGCGGCGGGCGGCGCTCACGGCTCGCTGGTTTCAGATGAATTCTCTTTGACGAACATTTCGTCTGACGATCAGCCGTTCATGACGTTTGATTATTATCTCGATTCGGAAAACAGCGAAGTTTTCGATGCCTTCCGCCTTTACATCCGTTGTACAGATCCGTCAGCATCCCAGTTGGCAGCCCAAAATGCTGCAACGATTGGAGCAAAGACCAATCAGCAGGGCTATGACACAATGGTTGAAATGCTCACAGCGGCTAACGGTCAGTGGGTTATGCTGGGAACCAACCTGGATAACGATTTGCCGGATAACAACAATAACTATCAGCATACCAATCAACCAACGTCCAAGATTGGTTATGACGTAATCGATTTGGGCGGCGGCTGGTATCAGGCAAAAATTGACTTGTCTGAATACGCTGGCATGTCCAACCTTCAGCTCAAGCTGGATTTCACAACTCAAAGCAGCGATTTTGTCGGCGATTTGAGCACAACGGGCGAATTGCTCTATGGTACGGAAGGACTCAATTTCTTCCCCGGCGATAAGTTTGCTATTGATAGCGAAGTCTTCACGGTCAACGCCGGCGAAAAACTGCTGGCGCTCAGCGCTCCGGCTTCGCGCATGGCGGGCGATACTGCCCAGCTGCAATTCCATTCTGACGAAGTGGGAGATATCAACGTCGTTGTAATCAAAAATAGCCCAATTATTGAACCCGGCGTTAACTTTGGCGTCATTTATATTAACGATTCCACGACGGCGTCCGAATTTGCTCAATACCTGACGGAAGCTCTTAACAATCGTTATGCCGACGCTGCAGCGTGCGCTCAGTCGGTTGAGGATGACATTCTGACTGACGGCGCCAAATCCTCCGCAGCCAGAAACATCGTTGGTTTGAACAAAGAATTGACGTTAACCGCCAGCTCTGACGAACTGTTTGTTGCTGTTGGAACGGATACGATTGAATTTACAACCATCAATCCGGAAGTTGTCAAGAATGGCGATTCTCGAGGCGTAAATCCGAACGGAACCAACTTTGTTTCTCTGGTTAACAGACCCTTCACCGTTACAGACGTTTACGGTCAAGAGGTTGAATACAGGGTTGTTCCCAGCTTGTTGAGCCAAACCGGTTTCTTTGTTGAAGCTCTGGCAGCCGGCGAAGAACAGCCGGAACAGTTTGAAGCTGCGTCAATTTACGACATTGCCGCTGCTGTTACAGCAGTATCGGGTCGCGGCGGCGTTTCCGCTTACATTTGCGAAAACAGCATGGTCGTTCGCTGCGCGGCGAGCATTACAGCTGGTCCTGGCATGACAACCTCTTCTTCTCGCGGCAACGATATCGCCGGAGCGAAGACGATTGACATTGATTACGCCATGACGTCGTATAGAGCGTCCAACGCTATTGCAAACGCTCTGGAAGATGCGTTTGCCGTTTCAGAAACGATTGTAGAAGAGGATAGAACATACACAAACGATCAGCTTCACGTGATTAACCACGTTATCACCTCTCCCGGCTTCCTGTCGGCAGCCAGCATGCAGTGGGGCGACGCCCGCGTTCGCGCCAGTTATAATTGGCAAGACCAGCGCGTTGGCGGATATGAAACGCACCAGGATAACAACTATAAGAAGCAGCAGGGGCAAAATAACGCTCACGAAGGCTTGTATGTAGACAACTTCTGCATTTCGCTCGGCGGGCGCGGGACGATGTATACCAACGTTGCCAGCAATACCGCGTTCAATTCCGGGACTCCGGGCGGACCGACTTCGGGCTATTATCAGCTCAATATCCGAACAGGCTCTGATTACGGAATTTACGATGTTCCAAATCAGTCTTTGAATCTGACCCGAACGTTCCGCGCAACGGACAGACTTGACGGCGGTTTGACAATCGTTTCTCCGGAAGGCGGAGCGATTAACCACATGGGAATGTTCAGCATTGGCGACGGCAACAGCGAACAGCGCTTTGTCATGATCAATATGGACATTGTAACGTCCGAAATCACGTCTGGCGCGTTTGCCGACTTTGATGAATGGTGGGAATACAACGTTAATCAGGAAAACGTTCGCGAGTCTGATTTCTATATTCAGTATCATTCCAGCGACAGTTCATACGATGTTGCAGCTGCGATTGCGACAGCAGTCAACTCTCAGTATCTGTACACGATTAACGATCCGACTTACCGCGCGTTCTCGGTCAGAGCCAAATATTCGGGCGGCAGCAACCACGTTGATCTGTACGGCGCGACCTGGATTAAGGGAATTCCTGCTACAGACACCGATTGCGGCGACGCGATTCTGGTCGCCGGGCGAGTTGTTGGCTATGAAGGTTTGAAGACGCTGTCCTATATCAACTTTGGCGCTGAAACCGCCACCTATCAGGAGTTCGTTAACGGTCAAAACGCCGCTAACGACAAGACTCTGGTTCACGGCGACGCCAACGTTGTAAATGGTCAAGGTCAGATTGTTCTGAGCAACAACCTTGTTGCGTACAGCTCCGGCTACGGCATTTACTCTGCCGGCAACAAAGTAGTTGACGGTTCCGGACATCAGGGCGAAGTGTTCCAGCTGGAAAGCAAACCGGATTCCAAGTACAAGATTTATCTGGACTTCACCGGTCACACCGCAGTTGGCACGTCCTGGAACGGCGGCGCGGAAGTCGTTACTCCGTCTTACGATTCTAACTACGATTTGATTTACGAAGTCTGGCAGCGCGTTGCTGAAGACTTTATGCCGTGGGACGTCAACGTTACAACGGTTGAACCGGAAGACGATTCCTGCGCTCAGTCGGGCGTTATCCGCGTCTGCATTGGCGGTTCGTGGTCTGACTGGTACGGCAAGTCCGCCGGCGGCGTTGCGTTCCTTGGCTCGTTCACCTGGGACAGCGACACTCCGGCTTACGTCTTCGCCGACAATTTGGGCAGCGCGAAGAACATTGCTGAAGCCGTTTCGCACGAAGTTGGGCACTCGTTCGGTTTGAGCCACGACGGCGACCCGACTAACGAATACTACGGCGGCGCGAACGGCTGGGCTCCGATTATGGGCGTTGGATACTCTCAGATTCTGACTCAGTGGAGCAAGGGCGAATACGCAGGCGCTACCAACAAAGAAGACGACATCAAGATTATTACCGACGTCATTATTGGTCTCCAGAGAACTGATCCGGAAGCCACCAGCAGAATTGGCGTTCGTCCGGACGATCACGGCAACAACGCTGGCAACGCTACCGATCTGGGAGATATTGAACAGGCGACATCCGGCGACATCGCAGCTGGCATTATTACCACCAAAGACGACGTTGACTGGTTCGTGTTCACCGTTTCTGAAAATTGCACTCAGAAGATTACCATTGGCGGTCTTGACCTGATTACCAACCTCGACACTGGCGTTCGTCTGTACAACAACAACGGCGCTGAGATTACCGACCCGACGGTTATCCAGGAATCCGGTTTGAAATACATCATCAATCTGGATCAGCTGGTTATTTCTCAGGCGGGTATGTTTGAGGACGGCGTTGCCACCTTCCGCTTGAGCGTCGAAGGCACAGGAAGCAGCCCGGCAACCACTGGAGACTCCATCTCCACGGGTGCGGGAGGCAACTACTCTGATTACGCCAGCTTGGGATCCTATACGATCAGCATTCAGGTTCCGGCTACGGACGTTACAGTCAATCAGGACGCGCCTGACGCCATCTTCCCTGGATTCATCGTTCCGTTCTCCACGATCAACGATGAACGCTGGGTGCCGTCAACCGTTGCATACAACAACATCCTCGCGTTTAACGAAACAGGCGGCATTTACTTCGCCGGCAACTCCAACTCCGAGGAAATCATCGGCACGGTTCCTTACGGACGTATTGTCAACAACACGATTTGGGGCACCAAAGACGGCGACACCGGTATTTTGGTCGGCAGCAACGCGACGGCAACCGTTTTGAACAACGTTGTCGCCAACTGCGGCGCCGGCATCTCCATGGACGGCACCGCCAGCAGCTCGATTGTCAGCGGTTACAACGCTTACTACTCCAACAACGTCAACACCAGCGGCGGCGCGGCTCTGGGGTCGAATGCAATTCTGCTTCGTTCCGGAGAACCTCTGTTTGTCAACCCGGATAAGTTGAACTTCTATCCGGAAGCCGATTCGAGAATTATCGACGCGTCCGCCAACGTTTTGGCTCAGCGCGCTGAAATGGACAAGCTGTACGATCGACTCGGAATCAGCACGTCTCCAATTCAGGCGCCGGACACCGACATTTACGGTCAGCTCCGCGCGGACGATCCCAACGTTCAAGGTTCTTCCGGCGTTGGTTCCAACGTCTACAAAGATCGCGGCGCTGTCGAACGCATTGACTGGGTTGGTCCGATTGCCTCGATTTTCAATCCGGTTGACCTCTACGATACAGCCCCGTCAACCAAACTGACTGACGATTCCGATTTGCATCGCAACGACGTCGTTTTGACTGGCGTTTCGCTGTCCAACTTCATCCTGGACTTTACCGATGAAGGCGTTGGAATCGACGACGATACTGTTACAGAAAAATCGTTCACGGTCTATCGCATTCTCAACGGATACGAAAGGGACGCTGACGGTAACTTTATTGACGCCAAACTCGCCTTTGAAAACGGCTCGCCGTACGTCGAAAAGCTTAAGCTGACCTACGATTACCTGTTCCGTTACAACGCGACGTTAGACAGAGTTACGTTTATCCCGGTAACGGGTTCGTGGACTCTGGGCTACACGTATCAGATTGAAATCGATTGCAATTCCGCCAGCCCGTACTGCATTTACGATTTGGCGGGCAACGAACTTCAGCCCAACCGCACGTCTGGAACTCAGGTCGGCAGAACGATATTCAACATTTCGCTCTCCGGCATGAACTTCGGCGACGCTCCGGACAAACCCATGTTCCCGGACTACAACTACCAGACGTTCCTGGCGAACGACGGTCCCGCTCACGTGATTGTTCCGGGCTTCAGCCTGGGCGAAACGGTTATGGCGACAGCCGACGCGATTGTCAACAAAGACGCCACCGGTTCTGCGGACGACGACGGTCTTGAATTCAAGTTCAAGGACGCCATGCTCAGCCGCAAGGAAGACAACACGATTATTGTTTCTGTTCGCAACGATGCCATTGCTGAACAAGACGCTCCGACAACGATTGCCGGTTACGTCTGCATGTGGATTGACGTCAATGGCGACGGTTACTGGAACACCGCTGGCGACTTCTTCACAATGAAGGAAGTCTACGTTGGCGAAAACGAATTCAACGTTTCGGCGTCTGTTTTGGCAGGCGGCGCAGACGAAACATACCTCCGCGCCAGACTGTTTACCGTTGATACAATTGCGGAAGCTGCAGCCAGCGGAGCTGACTTCAGCCAGTGGTTCGCCGGCTCTCGAGACGCTGATGGCAATTTCATCGTTAATCCGATCGTCCTCGGCGGCGAAGTTGAAGATTACAAGGTTTACCTGGTTGACGACTTCTTCGATTACGGCGACGCGGCTCAGTCTTACGGCTCTGCTTCGCACATCGTCGATAACGCGTCCGGCGACTACATTTACCTCGGTACGGAAGACGACGGCATTACCGGCGGCGTTGACGCTGAAATCACTCAGCATTTCTCTCAGAACGCTGCTGGCGACGACCTGTACGGCAAGCTCGATCCCGATGGAAATGTC
>CACXSS010000276.1 GCA_902770245.1 uncultured Planctomycetota bacterium
AGTGCGGGAGCAAAGCTCCCGCTTTTAAAGCGAGATCTGCGCTCTCGCACTCCGAGAGATTTTATTTCTCAACCTCGCTTGCGGCTTTGGCGGCGCGAAGCATAACGGCTTTGAAGTTTTCTTGCGTACGTTCCAGAGTCGGACGTTGATCTTTTAACGGCGTTGACAGCATTTCCTCTCTTTTGCCATCGACTACTTTCTTGAAACTGTCTGGATACGTAAAAGCGGATTTGTCGTTTCTGTCCAGCCGATCGTTCGCCCAGTCGCAGATGGTTTTAATACACGGCATATACCATGTATGCATCAGTTCATACTGATGAGCCCGGCAATACGAACAGGACGCGTTGTCGAGAATGACGCGGTCGAAGTCCGGATTGACAATCGGCTCGACTTTGTTCATCTGCTCAACGGTTTCGTAAATGGAATAGTCCGAATGAAGGGCGAGCGTATCGTGCATCGCTTGCGTCAGTTCATAAAAAGCGTTGACTTTAGCTCTTGCCTGCTCTGTTGTAATTTTGCCTTCGCGCCAATCGTTCATGGCGGCAAAGAGCGTTACTCTCGAGGCGGTAATAAGACGGTCAAGAACCGTTCTTGCCAAGTCGATGGAATCCCGATGTACAAACGGAGTCGTCCATTCGATGTCAGCCAGCAGGGTCAGGATTTCCGGGGCGCTTACCAGTTTGGGAAGCTGATCCTGGCTTGTTCTTCTCCAGGTGGAAGCGTCTTGAGGTTTAAAGTTTCCGTTCATGGTATTGCATAGCTGAAAGGCGAAGTTGCTGTGCCAGTTGAGCATTTGAGAAATCGGCAAAACCTTGCGCCATATCGGTAAAAGTTCGTCCGCCTGATCCCCGTATCTGTCCCGGCAGAATTCGACCAACAGTTCGTCGGTCGTCTTGCCCGGCTTCCAGGAGTTGGCGGTAAAGAAATTCAGCAGGAAAATGTCGGAGTGGGAGTTCTCCGGCCAAAGAATATAGCCGCGGCAGAACGGGTCGTCGCCAACCATCGCCATACGCTGTTCGATAAGCGGATAGTTCCCGCGGATGTCCATTGCCGATTCGTACGCCTGAAAGATTCCAAACGTATACGGAAACTTGCCGATAACGTCCCAGTTGGAAAAGTTGCGTTCGCTGACGGCGTCAGATTCGTAGTCCCATAAAATCGAACGGTTCGGATCCATCTGATGAATGAATTCTCGAACTTCCTGCGGCTGCCAGGTGAGGTAAAAATCCCAGCCTGCCAACAGCAGCGGGGCGTCCGGGTAATGCTGACGCAGGTTGTCAATCAAACGACGGTACACGTACAGCTTCAGCCGCAAGTTGTCTTCCCGGTCTTTGTAACATTGTCGTTCAGCCGGACCAATGGTGTGGAACAATTCCGGCTTGCCGTAATTGTCAATATGCGCCTGAGTCAGTTTCCAGTATAAATCGAGATACTTGTCCTGGCGAATATCCCAAACCAAAGCCGTTGGAAGACCGTGTCCTCGATAGTTGGGCAGAAACTCCGGCTTGACTTTGTCCAAAAACTGCTGCGGCGTGCGAGAGTACCAATGGCTCATCGTACCGAAATCTTCCGGGTGCATCAAGTCGCGGTCGAAAGCGTACTGTAACAGAGCCTTTCTGAGCTGTCCTCGATACTGCAGCGACCAGAACAGCGAACGGTTGTCGTACCCGGACAACGCTTCCGGCAGCGGCTTGGCGGGGTCGGGATAATCGACGATGTCAGGAAACGCCTTTTGGAAGACGTCGTCCATGCCGATACGCAGCATGAACACGTTCTGACGCTTTTTGACAAGCCAGTCGATTTCCTGTTTCCAGTCGTCCAAAGACCAATGTTCCGCCTGGAATCGATGCAGCCCTCGATGGGCGAAATACCGGGTTCCTCGATAATAGAACCGGGGCGTTTCTGTTACATCCAAACCGGTAATGTCGATTGCGTCCTGATGGGGAACGACGTCGCCGTCCCAGAACCAGCGGCAGCCGCCGCGCATTTCCAGAAAACAGTAAACCGCGTACAGCGTCGCACGTCCGCGTCCGCCTGCCAGAATCAGGTGCGTTTTAGCCCCGTCTTTGACCGTCAGCAAACGGAATTCGTCAGACGCCGTTTTGAGCGGGAAATCGCGAATGACTTTCCGTTCAACCAGCTGACGAACAAACGAGTTGACCGCGTCCGACCCGATAACAAGATAGCTGTCCTCGCCGTTGGGTTGATTGACAATCTCGAGCGTCTGCCCGGTAATCTGATTCCAGTACTTTTGCAGTTCCTGCCCAGCGACCTGATACGCCTGACCGTGACAGTCTCCGGGAACCAGAATCTTCAACTCTGCGGCGCTGGCTGTCAAGCAGAGCAAACTCAAAACGACAAATAAGATATATCGGGTTTTCATAGCAGTATAGGGAGAGTAAATGTTTTTCGGAGTGCGGGAGCAAAGCTCCCGCTTTAGAAAGCGAGAGCTACGCTCTCGCACTCCGAAAGAGTATTACAATATCAAATTATTCTTCCTGTTCTTTTCGCATCCGCTGCATTTCCTGAGAGATGCGAATTGAGCAGAATTTCGGTCCGCACATGGAGCAGAAGCGTTCGTCTCCGCAATGGTTCTTTTGGTTGGCTGCGACAAGGGACTCCTCTCTCATGCGGCGCGCCGTTTGCGGGTCGAGAGCGAGTTCAAACTGCCGGTTCCAGTCGAATGCGGCGCGGGCGTCTGAAATGGCGTCGTCCAGGTCGCGGGCGTGCGGCAGTTTTCGGGCGATGTCAGCGGCGTGAGCGGCAATTTTATACGCGATAACGCCCTGATGGACGTCTTCGAGCATCGGCAAACCGATATGCTCTCGCGGGGTAACGTAACACAGCATCGCGGCGCCGTGCATGGCGGCAATCGCCCCGCCGATGGCGCTGGTGATGTGGTCGTACCCGGGAGCGCAGTCCATTGTAACAGGACCCAAAACGTAGAACGGCGCGCCGCAGCACCATTCCTGCTGCAGTTTCATGTTCATGACAATTTGATCCATCGGGACGTGTCCGGGACCTTCAATCATGACCTGACAGCCTCTGTCCCAGGCGCGTTTGCACAGGTCGGACAGCGTCGCCAGTTCCGCCAGCTGCGCCTGATCGGTCGCGTCCGCCAGACAGCCGGGGCGAAGACCGTCGCCCATGCTCCACGCAACGTCGTACTGCTTCATGACGTCGCACAGGTCGTCAAATTTTTGGTAGAACGGGTTTTCCTCTTTGTGAGCGACCATCCATTTGGCAACCAGCGACCCGCCGCGGCTGACAATTCCCAGCTTGCGCCGATCCGTCAATTCAATGTGACTTCTCAGCAAACCGCAGTGAATCGTGAAATAGTCTACGCCTTGTTTCGCCTGCTGTTCGACCAGTTGGACGAAGTCGTCCGGCTTCATGTCCTCGATTTTTTGGACGGCATCACTCTTGATCTGTGCCCATTTTTCCTCTAAATCGGTCTTAATCGACTGGATCTTGTCAGCGACATTCTGCTTCATCTCTTCCCATTTGGCAGATACATCTTCTTTGAGGTTAGTGACGTATGTGGTTATAGAGTTCCATACTTCCTTAACCTTTGCCTTGATGTCATCCCAATGGGTAATGCACAGAACAATAATGGCGATCAGCGCCGCTATAGCTGCTACGACTCCGCCAATCACACCGACCGACACACCCAGCGCAGTAGCAATAACGCCAACCGATGTAATCAGACCGCCGATTCCCGTAACAAGACTGCCTATCAGCATAACGATAGGCCCGACTACGGCAAGTACACCCGCCGCCGCAACAATGGCCTGCTGAGTGCCCGGGCTTAACTCATCCCATTTCTGCTTCAGGTCGCGGATAACGTCCGCCGCCTTTTGGAGCATCGGGGCGAGCAGTTCGCCAATTACGGACCCAACCTCTGCGCCTGCCAGTTTCAGGTCGTTCATGGTCATCTGCCACTGGTCGATGGGGTCGAGGGTCTCATTGAATGTATCGTTTACCGAATCGCCCCAATCAGTAACAGTGGCGGAAAGTTCGTCAAATGACAGCCGTCCATCCCTGACCGCCTGAGCGATTGCCGGACCTGCCTTGTTCCCGAACAGCTCCATAGCCTTCTGCGCCGCTTCGGTGTCGGAATCAGTGTTCTCCAAATCATCCTGCAACTCTGACAGCGCGTCGCCCATAGACTTTCCGTCTTTAGTGGCATTTTGGAGCGCCTTTTTGAGACCAGTCATTACGGAAGCAGAATCAACACCCGACTTGTCGAGATTAGCCAGGAACCCGACAGATTCATTGATCCCGAATCCCATTTCTTGCAGTGCGGTGCCGTTTGTGGT
>CACXSS010000277.1 GCA_902770245.1 uncultured Planctomycetota bacterium
AAGGCAGACGCCCAATAAGCTCAAGCGTCTGGGAAAAGAATACGGCGCGAACTATCTTGTTACAAACGCCCGAACGCCTATTGATCTGCCGGTATTGTACCAGAATCGTCAGTTCACGGTGTATAAACTGTCTGAAGAATAATCCTGAAACGTCAGTTTCGAATCACGCTTTGCCCGCCGACGCGTTTGATGAGTCGGCGGATTTCCAGCGCGGTAATCACCGCCAGCAGATTTCCCGTCGGCAGCCCGGTTTGACGAATCAACTCGTCGATAGGCGTCGGTCCGGTATGAGCGCAAACAACGTCATAGACTTTGCGTTCCATCTCGTTGAGCTTGAGTTCTGCCGGCTTGGGCGGGTTTTTGTCTGTAACGCCCGTTGACCGCTGAATCGGCTTTGTCAGCGGACCGAGGTTGTCGAGAATGTCGTCCACCGACTGAACCAGTCTCGCGCCGTCTTTGATAAGCCGATTGGAACCGCGGGACATGCGGCTGTCAATCTGACCGGGCACGGCAAAGACTTCTCTGTTCTGCTCAACAGCGTGACGAGCGGTAATCAACGCCCCGCTGGCGATGTCCGCTTCTACAACAAGCGTACCCAAAGACAGACCGCTGATAATCCGGTTTCTCTGCGGGAACATTCCCTTGCGGGGAACGGAGCCAGGCAGGGCTTCCGTAACCAGCGCGCCGCCGGATTCTACAATCGCGTTTGCCAGCTTTTCGTTTTCTGGCGGATATATCTTTTCCTGACCGGAGGCGAGGACGGCAATCGTTCTGCCGTGAGCGTCCAGCGCGCCGATATGCGCCTGAGTGTCGATTCCCCGCGCCAATCCGCTGATAATTGTAACGCCAGCCTGCGCCAGCGCAAAGCTGAGATTGTGCGCTGCTCGGTTGCCGTAATGCGTGGAATGTCGCGTGCCAACAACGCCGATAGAAATGCTGTCTTCCGGAAGAAGCGTTCCGCGAACAAACAGAATTCCCGGCGCGTCCGGAATGGACGTCAGCTGCTGCGGGTAATTCTTGTCGCCCAGCGGGATGAGGTCAATGTGATGAATCTTGCAGAACGCGAGAAACTTATCGAGCTTTTCGTCCGTCGAACTCTGTAACGACTCAATCCTCTGGGCTCCGATGCCGGGTATCGCCGCCCAGTCCTTTTCCGACGCATGAAAGACCGCGGCGGGAGACCCGAACGCGTCGAGTAAATTCTGACGCATCAGCGGTCCGATTCCTTCCGCTAAAGCGAGGCGAAGCAGCGCGCGATGATCTTCGTTGTTGATGTCGAACATGGTAGGGAATGGGGATTAGGGAACGGGGAGTAGAAAAAAGGGAATAGAATCTATTTCCTACACCCTATTCCCTACTCCCTTATTTTAGCATTTCATCGCTTCGACGTCGGCGGTTACGCCTTCGTATTTATCGTAGATGGGCTGCATGACTTCGGTCATGAATTCTACGACCTGTTCCGGAGCGCGGCCAACGTACCTGGACGGGTTGGCAACCTCGCCAAAGTTCACGTTCGCGAAAGCAGGGTCGTTTTTCAAACGTTCCAGCAGGTCGTTGGGGCGTCCTTCCTGTTTGACGACCGCGCCTGCCGCCTGTGCGTGCTGACGAATCAACTCGTGCAATTCCTGACGGTCGCCGCCCTGCTTGACCGCTTCCATCATGATGTTTTCACTTGCCATGAACGGCAGTTCTTCTCTCAAGTTTTTCTCAATAACCTTCGGATAGACGACCAATCCGTCACAGACGTTGCGGAGAATAATCAGAATGGCGTCGATAGCCATAAACGCCTGCGGAATAACAAGGCGACGGTTGGCGGAATCGTCCAGAGTCCGTTCAAACCATTGCGTTGCCAGCGTCATGCCGGGCGACGATTCCAGACTCATGACAAACCGCGCCAGAGAGCAAATGCGTTCGCTTCTCATCGGGTTGCGCTTGTACGGCATGGCGGACGACCCGATTTGACTCTTTTCAAACGGCTCTTCCATTTCCTTACGGTGAGCCAGGATTCGGATATCGGTCGCAATCTTGTGACACGTCTGCGCCAGTCCGGAAAGAACGGCAAGAACCTGCGAGTCCAGCTTGCGCGGCGACGTCTGACCGGTAACGGCGTACGGCTCGTCGAACCCCATCTTTTTGCAGACGCGTCTGTCAAGCTCGCGGACTTTTTCGTGATCGCCTTCAAAGATATCGAGAAAACTTGCCTGAGTGCCGGTCGTGCCTTTGGCGCCGCGGGTTTTGATGGTCGCCAGACGATGTTCGAGGTCTTCCAGGTCCATAGTCAGGTCGTACATCCAGAGCGTTGCGCGCTTGCCGATTGTCGTCGGCTGGGCGGGCTGAAGGTGCGTAAACCCGAGGCAGGCAAGGTCTTTGTTTTCCAGAGCGAATTTTCCCAGAACGCGAAGGACGTCAACCAGACGGGCGCGGACAAGCTGCATCGCTTCCCGGGCGAGAATGCAGTCTGTATTGTCGGTTACGTAACAGCTGGTCGCTCCCCAGTGAATAATCCCTTTCGCGTTGGGGCAGACGTCGCCGAAAGCGTGGTTGTGCGCCATGACGTCGTGCCGAAACTTCTTCTCGTATTCCGCCGCGGCGTCGAAATCGATGTTATCCACCTGCGATCGGAGTTCGTCAACCTGTTGTTGAGTAATGGGCAGCCCCAACTCCATTTCCGTTTCCGCCAGAGCGACCCAAAGGCGCCGCCATGTGCTGAACTTGCGCTGCGGGGAAAACAGCGCGCTCATGGTGGAAGAAGCGTAACGGGTAATTAACGGGTTGTCGTACTGATTGTAGTCCATGGTTTGTGAAAGTGGTAAAAGGTAAAAGCGTATTGGGAACAGGAAAGAGGGAATAGAATTTAAAACGTCCAATCCAAAAATCTATTCCTTGTTTCCCGTTCCCTATTCCCCTATATTATCTCATATATATAGAATCTTTCAAGGCGGGGGGGAAGAGCGACAAAAGGGAGGACGTACGCATTTTCCAGAGAAGTTAGCGAACGGATTAAAACAAAAAAGTAAAACCGCGGTCCTCTGCTGACGTCCCTTGTCCGAAGGCAAGTTCTTTCTAGCCGGTTTTCCGCGATTTTACTCCCCTGGGGACAAAGGAGGACGTAAAGCAGTATGGAGCAATACGTTTTAGGAGAGAGGAGTTGATACAAGCGTTTCTGTCAACTCCTCGCTTCTCAGTTCTGACTCCTTACAGTCCTTTCCTCACTTCTTGCTCTCGGATTCTTTTTTTGTCGATTCTTCATCGCATTCCTTCTTCTCGCCATTGGTTTCTTTCTTCTTTTCGTCGCATTCTTTTTTGGTTTCAGAAGGACATTCTTCCTTGACGGTTTTGGTTTCTTTCATTTCCTTGCACTGTTTGACTTCCGTTTCTTTGGCGGAATCTTTGGACATTTCTTCTTCGGTTTTCTGTCCCTTGACGGCGTCCGATTCAGAATGTTCAGCAGCGGAATGGACGCGGTCGCCCTGTTCGTGTTCCTGAACAGCGTCCGGCTTATCCTCCGAACCCCAAATACGTCCCATCAACCCGCCGTCGGCATACGCCAGACCTGCGCCCAAAACCGTAACTGCAGCAACGCTGAGAATCAATTTGACAAGTTTCATTTATAATCGCTCCTTGTAAGGTAGTATTTGAGCTCAAGCGACGTTCTGCCCGGACTTTGATGAGAACTGTTTCATTTCCGCCTGCGCTCATGGAATACCCAATCATATCGTATGAGTCAATAGGCGGCGGGAGAACGAGTTAGAGGGAGGAATAAAGAAGTTGACGCAAGCGGCGGCAAGGCGCCAGATCCCAGTCTTTTTCATTTACAACTTTGAACCCATGTAAATAATTGCCTCATATAGCATTTCGCCGAGAATCAGCAGAATGCAAATCGTTATAATTACGATTGTTTTTTTACTATACTCGGGTTTGGGTTGGTCAGACGCGTTTTCGAAAGATGGCGTTTGGACGTCCGGCGCGGATTGTACTGGAAGGGAAATCGTTCCCGTAAGGAGAATCTCTGAACATCGGCTCTGCAATTTTTTCAAAAGCTCGGGCGCCTTTCCTCCGACTTTCTTTCCGTCGATTTCATACGCCGCCAATCCCAGCGTTCCTGCCGAAGTGATGAAAATTTCGTCCGCGGCGAAAAGCTCGTCCAAGGTAAAAACCCTTTCTTCGTAAGGAACGCCAAGTTTTTGGCAAAGCGAAATAAAGTGGCGGCGTGTGACGCCCGGAAGAATCAATTCATCCAAGGGCGGCGTGATGAAAACTCCGTCCTTGATTATGTTGACGTTTGTGTGCGCGCATTCGGTG
>CACXSS010000278.1 GCA_902770245.1 uncultured Planctomycetota bacterium
CTTTGTATTTTTAATAAATGTATTTTAGTCGATGATTAATGAACTTAAATTAACCAATCGGTGACCGACGAGGTCGGTTCCTGATTGGAAATGTGTAGCTCCAAAACCAGCGTCTTCGGAGACATAACCTCGTCCTTTCCGCCCGCGCGGCTTCGCGCTCCGTTTAATCCGTCAAATCCGTGTACGGACTGACCTGCTCAAAACCGTTAGGTGCGCAATTACCGGATGAACCTTTTTTAATTCTGCGCTAAAGCGTAAATAAAAAAGACCCTCATTGCAAGGGTCTTTTTTTATTGAATAGCTAAAATAAACTCTCGTTTAGTCAAATGTCCATTTCCGGCTTTTCCGGCAAATGACGGGGATATTTGGGGATTTCCATGGGGGGAAGCGGCTGCTGATAGGTTTCCGCCCAGACTTCGCGTTCTTCTGGAGAGGCGTAGTAGCGAAGCCAGACGTCCGGGTCGCCGTTGATGTGAGCGCAGTCCCAGCTCATGTATTTTTGCGTATAGACCATTTTAACTTCGCAGGGGAGAATGTTGCGCCAGATGACCCGATACAATTCTTTGTCAGAAAGATGATCGGTAAACTCCAGAACAATGTGTTTTTCAAACAGCTTTTGAAGAATACAGTCCAATATGCCGGGCAGATCTTCATCGCGGACTCTGTCGGGTCGCGGAGGACACAGGGGCGGATTGAACCAGCGATAAATCGGCTTAAATGGCGCCTTTTCCCATTCCAGAATATCGCACAGATATTCATTCTCTGCATCTAACGACAGATGCGAAAGCATATTCTTATTGACGGAATCGTCGTTATATGGTTCCAGCGCGTTGCGAAGTTCCATGTTTCGCAGCTGCGCTTCTACTTCGTGATTGGGTTTAAATGACGTTCCCATGCCTGCAACCCCAGGGAAAAAGGTATCCGACGCCTGTAACATAATTTCCAGACTCCGCCTGGGAAATATGTTTTTTAGCGTAAACCCGATCAATCCGTTTGCGTCCAAAACGGCGCGGGCGAAATGGAAATTGTTATATATGATATGTTCCGTTTCACGCATAAAATAATTACAAAAGATGATTATAATGTAGATAAAATTTTAAAAAACTAAAGAGGAAAATGGGCTTTTTTTAAAAATTTTTAAAAAATGTTTGTATTACAATCGGTATAAGACGTTAATTCAACCTATTGTCGCTTTTTTGAAACATGTTCAATTAAACAGTTTAGACAAAAGTATCGATTGTATCGATTAGTCGGGTGGTCAAACGGATTTTCATACGCCGAATTAGCCGGGACGAAATAGCAATTGTTATGAAAAGATACTTTTATTTAGCGCTTGGAACGTTTTTGATTTTGCTGGCATTTCAATGCCTGATTATAAACCGGTTTGTATTCTGCTGGGAACCCGGCGCGTCGACTGTTACAGCGGTTTCTGAATTGGCGTCAGAAAACCCGCCCAATTCGTTAAGCGCCTACGTTCCGCCGCCGTGGCTGCCGTGGAGTTTATTCTCCCCGGGAATAATCGTTATTCTATACGGCTTGGCGCACGAGAAATAAGCGGGCGGCGATTGATTGTTATAATTTTTCTCGCAACTCGCAACTCGCAACTCGCAACTCATTAACTATCACGTCGACAATTTCATCGTAGGAGAATCGACCGACAAGCTGCCCTTTCTTTTTCAGGTTGACGCATTCCGGACCGCACCAGACGCCCAGGTCGGCGTGATCGGATTCGCCGGGACCGTTGACGCGGCAGCCCATGACGGCAATTGTAAACTTACGCTGGGCGGCGAAAGCGGTTGCCGTTCGAATCTTTTCAGCCAGGTCGACGAATCGGCTGTTTTGAACCCGGGCGCAGCTGGGACACGATATAATATTCAGTCCGTTGGGATCCCAAGCGTTTTCCGGCGTGAATCTCCCGGCTTTGACGTCTTCCAGGAGCTGTTTGCCCGCTTCAACTTCCAGATTCTTCTCGTCGGCAGGAACGGTGAGAGAAATTCTCAGCGTTGCGCCGATTCCTTCTGCCAGAAGCTTTTCCAGAGCCAGGCGGGATTTGATTATCCCGATAGGCGGGGCGCCGGCTTCTGTAACCCCCAAATGCAGTGGGACGTCCGGACGCGCGACGGCGAATTTCCGGTTGGCTTCCAGCGTCAAATAGGGGTCAGACTCCTTGAGCGAGACGCAGTATCGGGTAAACCCGATGGAATCGAGGAACTGAGCGTGCTCCAGCGCGCTGTCGAGCATGGGGGAGAGCATATCGTCCGGGGCGAACTTGTCCTTCTTGGCGGGGTCTACGGAGCCGCTGTTAACGCCGATTCTCAGCGCGCAGTCGTTCTTCTGGGCGACGTCCGCTATATAATGGACTTTCTCCTGCCATGGGCGCGACGGCTCGAAATGGTACAGGTGCCCGGGGTTGTATCGCAGTTTATCGACCCAGGGCGCAGCCAGTTCCGCCATGCGGTAGTTTTCCTGCAAGTCGACGGACAGATTGACCTGCCGGGCGTCTGTTTGCGTCAGACGACGAATCTCCGGCAGAGCCGCGGCGTCTTTGGGGTTGTCGACCGCAATGCGAACCAGCCCTGCCCCGGCGTCGTAGAGCAGATTTGCCTGCTGGACGACTTTCTCGACGTCGTACGTTTTCACTGCGCACATGGACTGAATCATCACCGGGTTCGACCCGCCAATAACAACATTTCCTATTTTAACTTCTCTGGTTATCATGGCTAATCGTCTCAAACAGACCTGTTATTGTTTGATTTTTTTGTGAATATTCGATTTTCAAGGTTTCAATTAAACGGTTAGGTAAACCTTGACGATAATAACTTTGTGAAAAACGGAGATTTTTCACGATTTTTTGGTTTGAACGTATATTACGTTGTATAATGTTTATAGCATAAATGAACGGAAACGTCAAGGATTGATTTTGACGTTTTCAAGACGTATATTGCTTTAAAAACAACACATTTTTGGAGAGAGATACCGTGGATCAGGAAATTAACGTATTGGCTTTGGTTAAAGGAACGGAACGCTTTGTATTCCTTTTCGATGACGAGAGCCGCAGCGAAACTTTGAAAATGCTCGCCAGATACGCTTCCAACCCGGATTTGAGCTTTACGTGGTACGACGCCGCCGTTTTGAGCCAAAAAATTCGTCAAGAGCCAGCCTCTATGGAAGTTGCCGCCCGCGCTAACGCTGATGCGAATGTGAAGCGTTAAAAAGCAAGCTGTCTGAAAAAGCGCCTGTGTATATTCGCAGGCGCTTTGCTGTAGATATAGTTCCGCCCTGCTCTGGTTTACATACTCTCCGTTTATAGTTATGACGCCAACTCTGTCTTCTGCAATTGGATCTTATTTGTCGTATCTGGACGTTGAACGCAACGCATCCGATTACACGAAAAAAAGCTATCGGGAAGACCTGTTTACTCTGAATTCGTATCTGACAAACAAAAATAACGGTCGATCTGTACAGGTAACGGCAATTACAACTCCGCTTTTGCGCGGGTACGTTGCGTGGCTGTCCGAACAGAAATACGAGCCGTCAACCATTTCTCGACGTTTGGCGTCGTTGAGAAGTTTCTTCAAGTTCTGTCAGCGGGAAGAAATCGTCGATCAGAACCCGGCGGCTCCGTTGAGAAATCCGCGTCAGCACAGGCGTCTGCCGCATTTTCTCTCTACAAAAGAGGTCAATCAGCTTCTCATGGCTCCGCCGGAAGGAACCGTTGCCGGCATTCGCGACAGGGCGATTCTCGAAACGATGTACAGTACCGGCGTCCGCGTTGGAGAGCTGGTTGCGCTGTCGGACGACGACGTAGACGAATCTCAGCAGATTATTCACGTCCTGGGAAAAGGGAAAAAAGAACGCATTGCGCCGCTGGGATCGTTTTGCCTTCGCGCTATAGCGGATTGGCTGGAAGTGAGAAACGTCAACGTCCCGGAAGGCGCGCCTGTACCGCTGTTTACGAACAAGTTCGGAACCCGCCTGACGACCCGATCCGTTGCCAGAATGTTGGAAAAGTACATTGCTCAGACGGGCTTGGACGATCGAACGTCGCCTCACACGCTGCGACATTCGTTCGCCACCCATTTGTTGGACAACGGCGCCGACATCCGCTCCGTTCAGGAACTGCTCGGGCACGCCAATCTACAGACGACGCAAATCTACACCCACGTCAGCGCCGCCAGCCTCCGCGCCGCTTACGAGAAAGCGCACCCGAGAGCGTTGGGACGATGAAAAACGGTAACGAAGCGCGATGGCTTTCGAGGGGATCGCCTGCGCGGGGAGTGCGGCGGCTTGCCGCC
>CACXSS010000279.1 GCA_902770245.1 uncultured Planctomycetota bacterium
GGAAGCGGAAGGCTACCAGACTGACCTCGCCGCCGACGGGCAGACGGGGCTGGAACTGGTTCAGAATTCCGACGAAGGATACGATTTAATCGTTCTCGACCTGATGCTGCCGGGTATGAGCGGATATTCCGTTTGCCAGACGCTGCGTCAGCAGGGGTATCTCATGCCGATTTTGATTCTTTCCGCCCGAACGCTGCCAGAAGACCGCGCTCGCGGGTTCGACGTCGGCGCGAATCAGTATTTAACCAAGCCCTTTGACCTGGACGAGTTCCTCGCTCGAGTACGCAATCTGCTGCGGCTGTCTTCAATGCGTCCGGAACAAACGCAGGAAGAACCCGAGACGTCGTTTACGTTTGGTCCCAATACCGTCAATTTCAAAACCTTTGAAGCGTGCGGCGCGTCTGGAAACACCGTCGTTTTAACCGTTCTGGAAATGAAACTGCTCCGGTATTTCATCAAACGACAGGGGGAAATCGTTTCTCGAGAAGAACTTCAGAAAAACGTCTGGGAAATCCCGGCGGAAATGAACACCCGAGCTGTCGACCAGTTTATTCGCCGACTCCGCAAGTACTTTGAGCCTGACCCCGCCAATCCGAAATACTTCGTTACTCTCCGCAACATCGGCTACCGATTCACGCCAGAATAGGCAGTAGTACTTAGCGCTTAGCGCTTAGGACGCAAGCGTCCCCTCACTATGCACTATGCACTAGGCGCTTTCCACTCGCGCCTCGCCGCTAATTCTCTCAACTTTCCTCTTGACAAAAAGTCTTTTTTTTGAAATAAGACGTCTAAGCAAAGGCAGTAGGCAGTAGGCAGTAGAAAAAATTTAACTCCTCACTCCTCCCTCCTAACTCCTAACTAACACCCCCATAGTCTTTACAGATAGAGCACGAAAATGAACGTTCCCCCTATTGGATTTATCGGAGCCGGTCAGATGGCGACGGCTTTGGCGAAAGGGTTTATCGGCAGCGGTCTGGTTGACCCGAAAAAGGTTGTCGCATCGGACTCGTACGACATGGCGCGGCGCAGCTTTACTCAGCAAACCAAGGCTGAAGCGAAGGAACGCAACGCGGACGTCGTCAACCAGTCAACGATTATTATTCTGGCTGTCAAACCGCAGGTTTTACCGGGCGTTCTGACGGAAATTGAACCGCTGATAACCGGGAATCATCTGATTGTTTCGATTTGCGCGGGCGTTCCGTTGAGCGCGATTTCCGCCGGGCTGAAGGGAAAAGGACGACTCATTCGCGTCATGCCCAACACGCCGTGTCTGGTTGGACAGGGCGCCATGGCGTACAGCATGGGTCAAAACACGACAACAAACGACGGACTGCTCATCCAGACGCTTTTACAGACTATCGGGCTTGTCTATCAGGTTCCGGAGAAGTCGCTTGACGCCGTTACCGGCTTATCCGGTTCCGGTCCGGCGTTTGTCTACATGGTTATAGAAGCCATGGCGGACGGCGGCGTTAGAGAAGGACTTCCCCGCCCGATTGCCACCGCGCTGGCGGCTCAATGCGTTCTCGGTTCTGCCAGCATGGTTTTGAAGACGGGCGAACACCCCGGTCTGCTGAAAGACAAAGTCTGCTCGCCGGCTGGCACGACAATCGAAGGCGTTGCCGCTCTGGAACGCAACGGAGTCCGAAACGCCTTTATCCAGGCAGTTCACGCCGCAACGGTACGCTCCCAGGAACTTGGGGGAAAGAAATAAGGCGAGCCGGGGTGCGTAAGCCCCCGGAACAGCAAACGTAGTTTGCTGTTCGCCGAAGGCGAACCAAAAAACTCCTCACTCCTAACTCCTAACTCCTAACTGGTAAACCATAGAGAAATCAACAATCATATACCAACTATGTCCTTATTCGACAATCCTGAATATAAATGGCGAGAGACGTACTTCGTGTACTATTCTCGAGAAACGGTTCCTCAGTTTGAAAAGGCTTTGGGAAGCGTGCGAAAGCGCATTCCCGGCGTGAGTGAAATCGACGTAACGCGTAACGATTCCGGCGAACTGCAGGCGGTGTCGCTGCTCTTCCCGACCGGGGCGTCCGGGGTCGATTTGATTTTGACGTCCCCAACGGACGACTCGTCGCCGATTGAAGAAGCCAACAACATGCTCGACGAAATCCCGGACAAGCGGACAAGGAATATTCTCAAACGCTCCGATTCCCGCGTCGATATTTTGCATTTCGAAAAGACGATGGAAAAGAATCATACGTTTGACCTGTTCGGGTCAGAAGACGACGATTTATTGGAGGAATTCGACCCGTCCGGGCTGCTCATGCTCATTGATCAGCTGGTTAAAACGTCGCACGGCGTCGCCATCGACCCTCAAACCGGGATTACGCTGTAAAGGATTGTTTTATTCCTTCCGGTAACGACATCTGGTTCCAGGCGATCCAGACATGACGCCTGTAACAGTTACGCCTCCTTCCGGGGAGTCTTCAACATAAATTCCAAGCCGGGAGGTTGAACCTTTAGGATTGAGACTTGTCATCAAGTAATAACGATCTCCTGACTCGTGATCAATAACAGTAAGTATGACTCGAGTTTCAGAAGCGCGAATTACCTGACGAAAGTGATCTTCATCCCAAATTTCTGTATTATTAACAGCAATAATTCTGTCCTCATTCTCAGGATAATACTTGGGTTCCGAATAACCGATCAAACAATCTCCATTATCCAAAAAACGGCATCTTTCACCTGGCGTTCCAGACACAACGCCTGTAACAGTTACACCTCCTTGTGGAGCGTCTTCAATATAAATTCCAAGCCGAGAAGACGCCCCCTGAGGTTCGAGATCCGTCATCATGTAATAAGGCTTGCCTGTCTTGCGGTCAATAATACTCAGAACGACCCGCGATCTGTCAGAATCGCGAATTACCTGACGAAAATGATCTTCATCCTGAATTTCATTATTATTCACGTACGTAATTCTATCTCCATTTCGTGGATGATAATTAGGTTCCGACCACTTTTGATTTACAATTCGGTCATCACAGCCGGGCAGCGACCAGTAATAATAATGATACGAATGCCTGAACATTTTACTGCTCGGGTCTCGGAAGTTAGGACAACTCAAAACATTTGACTCAACGTTGTCCAATAGCGTTTTCCAACTAATCGAGCTGTTGAGATGACTCTTTATATATTCACATAAGTAATGAGTAAAATATGCGCCAATAACATAATTATTATTCCAGGATGTTTGACCGGGACTGGCGGCATTAACATCAACCAAGCCTCTATTATTGAAAAACAGAGTGTTGAAAATTGGAGGAACTGTTTGCGGCTGAAGACCAGACGCTGGAGCTGCTGCAAAAGGCGATGGGCAATAGCTGTGGCAAGCTTCTGTCATAAAAACAGTCAAACGGGCGTTTTTGGCAAGCAGTGCATTGCGTATTTTTGAACGATACATCGCAATGTCCCGATCGCATGACAACCAGAGAACATGTCCATTTTCATTAAAGGAACCATGACAGTGCCAAAAAAATACAATCGTATCTGAAGGACCGGCAGGACAGTTTCGAATGGCTGTCATAATATCTTCTGCAACATTATCGTCGGACTGACTAAATTCCGGTCCCGTCCATGCACTGCCGGGATGATTGTAAATCACAAGCTTGTCTTCTGGTATATGCAATAAGAAAAGGTTCGTTAACTTTGACACCGTAATGCCAACTGCTTCTCCAATTCTCGAGTCTTTGTAATCCCCTTCACAAAATACATAAATTTTTTGATATGGATCAATGGGCTGAACCGGAATAACGCCTCCTCCGCCGCCGCCGCTGCGAACGCCCAGAACCCAGGTTTGCGTTATAATCGGTTGCCGCGGGCGTTCTGTATCAATGCTGCCGCCATAAGCGCCAGCCAAAACATTGGGATTGCTTGTTTCATACAAATCCAAAAGACCGTCTTCCATGTCCAACCAGTCAATAGCATCGTTGTTATTGACAACGTCGCGCAGTTCGTTCCAGGTTGGAAGACGCAAGCCATACTTCTGCACAACTTGCTTCGCATAAGCATGGTTGTTATTGGCTCTGGCAATTGTTACGCTCCACTCCAGACCAGTTCTGGTGTCGCGGTAGATTGTAATCGGGCTGTCCTGAACTTTAACCCAGCCTGCCTGCACGCCTGACGAACAGACTGCAATAAAAGCAATTACGGCTGCAATAATAGCAGCGCTTTTTGTACGCAAATTCATGGTAAACTCCTAAAAAACAAAAATGAGTTATAACGTAAATGAATATGATTAAATCTGGTGTGCGAAATTTGAATCAGATGAAATTTTATT
>CACXSS010000280.1 GCA_902770245.1 uncultured Planctomycetota bacterium
GCAAACAGAAACAGCAGGTCAAATCGGAATTGGTAAAACATGATGCAAACTCCAAAAGGTGTAAAATCAGGGGTGTAAATTATAGTGGTTAGTGGTAAGTAGTTAGTGAGACTTACCGCTCTTTTTTTATTTATTCTCTCCGTCCAATCGGGCAGGCTGGATTGCCGGCAACGATGTCCAATTCGGCAACAGGTTTGACGACCACGGCGCCGGCGCCAACAACGGCTTTGGCTCCAACGTCCGCCATGACAACGGCGCGTTCGCCAATCCAGCTGTCTGCGCCAACGATAATACGAACGTATTCCCCGCCCTGTTCGCGAATGGGAACGTCCAAACGGTCAAATTTATGCTGTTTAGCGCCGTTACAAACGGAAACGCCGGACGCCAAAATGCAGTCGTCCTGAAGGTCGACGTCTCCGATTATGCAGTACGCGCCAATATAAACGGACTTCCCGATGGAAACCGTCGGATGGGAAAAAATCGTCCCGAATCCAATATGTGCGTCTCGACCGCAGCGCGGTAAAACCATCTTGTAAAAGCCCCATCGAAGGAACACGCCCAGCAACCCTGGAATACACGCTACAAACTGCGAACAGTCTGCAAAGGCGCCCTGTCGACCGCGAAATACGCTGTAGATCCAGTAGAATAAAACTACCGGAAACATCAAAACCATCGACAGGAAATAAAACAGGGATTTCATGGTAAACTACTGCCTATTGCCTACTGCCTACTGCCTTACTTTATCGTTCCGGAATCCGGCGCGGTGGCAATGACCTCTGCAGGCTTTTGCTCCTCCGGGGTTTTCCCTTCCGGCTGCGCTTTTTCCTTCGCTTCTTTTTCCGTCTTTTCCTTGGCGCGTTGTTCTTCAAACGCTATTCGCTGCTCTTCCGTAGGGATGTTGATTCCCTCCGGCTTGGCAATCAGATTTTCATTCTGGATGTTATTCGGCAAGTTTTTTACTCTAATAACAGGCTTGTCCTTGTAAGAAGACGAATCTTCGTTATTCTGAACGAAGTACGCCTGATCGCGAACGTTAAGCTGCATATTACGGTCTTTGGAACCCCATAAGTCCGCCAATGGAACGTTGACGTTTTGATCGCACAGTTCAGCGTTATCTAAAATGTCGCCCGTTCGATACGGACCGCCGCCAAGCACCCAAAGACTGCGAACGGTTGATTCCTTTTCTCGCGCCCCAGACTGCCACAAGGGGTATCCGGTTTTACGATTATAAGCAAACACAGCAATCTTTGCTGTTGCCCGCTGACCAACTTTTTTAGCAACGGATATTTCCGGAATAGTCATCGTTGCCGACCCGACAAACGTCGGAACGGTCAGTTCCGGAATTCCGTAAATGATTTGCTGTTCGTCCGTACCCAGCGCGCCTGCGCGGAGTTCGAGTACGTAGTCGGCTTCGTCTTTCTTCTCTTTGAGCAGACCACCGCAAGAGAGAATCTGCTGACGCACTGAACTGGCAAGATATTTGGAATCTTCACCGTCTGTAAGAGCTGAAATGTCTAAAAAAACCTTCTTGCCGGCTAAAACGCTGAAGTCGATTTCGTCAATAGCGCGATCAACAGCGTCTGTTACAATAAGCTGCTCAGTTGCCGTTCGCTTGGTATTGGTCGTTTTCATCGTACCGCACCCGCCCAGCGCTAAAATATATATTAGCGCTGCTACGCTGACAACTCGGCAGGTCTTATTAATAACAAACATTTTAATACGTTCAATATAGCGCTTTTTGACAATTTGTAAAAGACGGATTCAATCGATTTTTCGACTTTTTACGATTATAACGCCTTGTTTTGTTAAACTTTATCGGATAAGAAGAATCACTAAAAACAAGGCAGGGAACCTCCCCGCTTGCAGAAAATGAAAAATTGAATAAAATAAAATAGCTATTCGCGAAGAGTTATCTTTGATCAGCGCTTGCGAATAATTACTAATTACTAATTCCGTGGGTTTCACCCACGGCTACTAATATTGAACGCTATGCGGTTCTAGCGGAACGCTTCGCGTCAATTATTAAAATTAATTCCCCATGTTTCCGTCCCAACCTGCCGAATTCGACGCGTCAGACAAAATCATCTGTACACGCCTGGATAATTTTAAAATCCACGCGGTTGCAGACTTTTGGAATTCCTGTCAATACCCTCGCAACCGTCGAAAGCCAATCAATATTGATATGCTTGAACGGCAGGTCTTTTCCAAGAATTATTTTGACCCCAACGGATTTATTATCGCCTGGCGCGGAAACAAAATTGTCGGGCTGGCTCACGCCGGATTTGGATATACAAACGATTGCGATTCCATTGATTATTCCTGGGGTATAATCCCTCTGATTTGCTATAACGACGGACCAGACGCAGACGACGTTCTCGACGCGCTGATTATTTCCGCCGAACGATATTTGATTTCCAAAGGCGCGAAACGCATTCAACTCGGGACGCATTACCCCCATGCGCCGTTTTATTTGGGATTGATTCACTCCAGCGATCTGCCCGGCATATACATGAGCGAATCCACTCTCGTAGAGGCGGCAAAACGTCACAGTTACGAGTCCAACTCGTACATTTCCCATTTCCGCCGAAGTCTGAGAAACATCGATTGGGTTGACCAGGCGTTTCTGGACAAGCGTCAGCGCTTCAGCATTCAAATGGAATACTGCCCAACTCCGTCTCAGTGGGGGCGGGCGATAGCCATGAACGGAATCATCTGGTCACAGCTGTCGTTGATTGAAATCGGACAGGGAATCGTCAGTTCCAAAACGCCTGCGGCGAAATGCGCTCTGTGGGTTATCGACGACGTCCCAGACAGCGATCTGATTGTCGTCGGATTGAGCCAGTGTTACGTTCGCCCTGAATACCGCGGTCAACACTTGAGTTTTTTCCTTTTGACTGAATCAATGAGACGCCTGGTGGATCAGCAGGTTGCCAGAATCGAAATTCAGGTTCCCGACGAATGGCAAAGCCTCATTCGCCTCCTGTCAGACAATCAGTTTGAACTGTTCGCCCACTCAGCGCTGTTTACGAAAAATGTTGAGGGATCAGGAAATAGGGAGTAGGGAATAGTTTTTTAAGACGCTTTGCGTCAACTCCTCACTCCTCCCTCCTAACTCCTAACTCAATAACCACTTCCTATTCCCCATTCCCAATTCCCTCCGTGCACTACTCCGACCTTCCTGACGAAGAACTGTATCGACAGTGCGAATCGCACCGCAGCCGCAAAGGCGGTCCGGGCGGTCAGCATCGGAACAAAGTCGAAACCTGCGTTTCTCTGCGGCACAAGCCGACAGGCGTTCGGGCGGAAGCGTCGGAACGGCGATCTCAAGAGGAGAACCGGCTCAAGGCGATTAAACGTCTGCGGTTTAATTTGGCGTTGGAATACCGCGCCGTCGAGACGCTGAATCAAATCGAGCCGGCGCGCTGGGCTGTTTGGAAGCAGTACGTTCCTCGCTGCTGGCTTTGATTCTGGACGTTCTCCACGCGGTAAAAGGAGACGTCAAAAAAGCGTCGGACGTTTTGGGCGTCTCCCCAACTCAAATCAGAAAATTTGTTGGACAATACAAGCCTGAGTAAGAAGCTATTAGCTTCTATAAGGAGATTATCATGGACAACCTTTGGGCGCCGTGGCGAATGGCGTATATCAATACCCTCGATTCGGAGCAGATTCCTCTGCCCTGCGACGAAAAATTCTATCCCGGGGCGGACAAAAACTGCTTTATCTGTCAAGCGCTGGCGGACGAAGCCCATCGAAAAGAACGACACGTCGTATACGTTGGAGATCGCGTTCTGGTCGTGATGAACAAGTATCCGTACAACAACGGACATCTGCTCGTTACGCCTAAACGACACATCGGCGATATTGCGCTGCTGACGCCGGAAGAACATCTGGAACTGATGTCGACCGTAACCAAAATGATAGAAAAGATCAAAGCGGTTATGAACCCGGACGGATTCAACGTTGGTCTGAACCTCGGTCGCGTCGCCGGCGCCGGACTGCCCGGGCATCTCCACTGGCACATCGTCCCCCGCTGGAACGGCGATACAAACTTCATGCCGGTTTTCGCCGACGTCAAAGTCATTCCGCAGTCGCTTGACGCGCTGTGGGAACTGCTGATTAATTAGGGAATGGGGAATAGGGAATAGGAAATAGTATTTCGCCTTTGGCGAATTAATAATCTAACCCCTATTCCCAATATGAACCGCTAACGCTTTTTTTCGTAGGCTAATGCGCCCTGACTCATCTGTCCCTATTCCCTACTCCCTATTTCCTACTCCCTAACTTACCATGTCAAACATTCGAACCGAAATAATCGCCGGATTTGTAACGTTTACCACGATGGCGTATGCGATTTGCGTTCAACCTGCCATTATGAGCGGAACGATGCCAGGGATGACGCCAACTGGCATGGATATGAACGCTCTGGTAACGACGACCTGCATTGCAGCGGCGCTGTCCTGTTTTGTAATGGGATTTTGGGCGCAATACCCAATCGCGCTGGCGCCGGGAATGGGCATGAACTTTCTTTTAGTCTTAAGCGTCATGCCGGCTTGCGCTCAGGCGCTCGGGTCGCACGTTGGCGCGGAAGCCGTTTGGCGCCTGGCGCTGGGAACGGTCTTTGTTTCCGGCGCGATATTTGTTTTACTGGCGTCGCTGAAAATGTGTTCCGCGATGGTCAATATAATCAGCCCCAGCATGACAAACGCGATGGCTGTCGCGTTGGGGATGTTTATCGCCTTTTTCGGCATGAAAAACGGCGGACTGATAACCGTATCAAGCAACGGCTTGGACGTCGGGAACCTTTTAACGCCGGAAGTCGCCGTTTGCGTAATTGGTCTGATTTCCGGGTTTGTACTGCTGTATTGGAAAGTCCCCGGCGCTCTTTTGATTTCGATTATTATTTCCTCTTTCGCCGCATTCCAATTTCATCTGATTTCTTTTTCCAACGGGATTATTGGAATGCCAGCCGACCCCAGACCGGTTATTGGAATCGTTGACATTCCAGGCGTTAACATCGGCAAATATCTCGGCGTTGGCGCGATTGACGTTGTCGGCGTCTGGCAACATCTTGACAAACTCTGGCCGTCGCTGCTGGTTTTGGCGTTTTTGGACTTTTTTGGCGCGTTCAGCACCTGTCTGGGCGTGTTAAAGGGCGGCGGCGTTATACCAATGAACAGTTCTTCCAAGGGAAATAACGAAGACGGATTCCCCCGAAGCAGACGCGTTTTTGTTACAAACGGGCTGGGAACCATGATCGGCTCTGTTTTCGGACATTCAACGATTACCTCGTACGTCGAAAGCGCTGCGGGCGTCGGATCCGGAGGAAGAACCGGTCTGACCTCCATTGTCGTGGGAATTTTGTTTCTTCTGGCGTTGCCTTTTGCTCCGTTTGTTGCCGCGTTGGGAAGCTGCGCACCGATTTGCGCGCCGGCTTTAATTATTGTTGGATCCATGATGTTCCAATGCGTTAAAAATATTGACTGGAACGACATATCGGAAGCCGCCCCGGCGTTTATTACCATTGTCGGCATGACGTATACCAACTCCATTACCAACGGCATTCTGATGGGATTAATCATTTACCCGATCGTAAAACTGCTCACCGGTCGAGTTCGCGACATCCATCCCGGCATGTGGATTCTTTTCGCCCTGCTGGTTGGATATCTGTTTATTCCGAAATAAATGGAAGACGTAGGCGAGCCTGGGTGCGTAAGCCCCCGGGCGGCGAGGCGCCGCTCCCAATCCGCGCTGCCGCGCGAATCATATAATAATCGCTCCCGATGGTCGCTTTTGTAATTGGGCGAATTGTTAGACAAAATCCGGAGGCGAGCCACGGGTGTAACCCCGTGGTCGGCGAAGCGAATCAAAACGCCTTCTCATTCTCTTTTCCTCTCTAAACTCTCCCCAAAAAAATTCTTAAAAAATTTAACTATTACGCCTTGACAAGTATTTATTCCTGATGTATAATAGAAATAATATTTAAATAATAGTAGTATACCCTTCGTTGAGGGAAGCTGCGAAGTTTATACAATTCGTATAAAAGGAGACAAATTCGTGAAACGCATTATCAGTTTGATTCTGATTATTGGTTTGATAGCTGTAGTGTGCCTTTGCGGGACATTTACAGGTTCCAAACAGGCGACTGCGGCAGATAAAAACGCGCCAGCCGCTCCCAGTCCGGCAAAAGCGGGCGCTTCTAACGCTCAACCGGGCGCCAAACCCGCAGCCCCAGCAGGCAAGGGCGCAAAAAATCCTGCGGCTGCCGCTCTGGCGGCGATGCAGGGTCCGCCTCCCAAAGTCGTTGTTACAAAAATTGTGGAACGAAAACCCGTTATTCTGAAAAAATACGTCGGGACTTTCGAGCCGATTGAGAAGTTTGTAACTCTGGCGCGCGTTTCCGGAAATATCGAAGAACAGCCGTTCAAAGAAGGCGACCTGGTTGAAAAAGGCGCAGTTCTGTTTGAAATTGAAAAAATCCGTTATCAGGCGACTTTGGAAGCATCCAAGGCGAAAATAGAATCTATTAAAGCAAAAATCGAGTCTCTCAAGGCACAGCAGCTGCAGGTTAGCGCTCGGCTTCGTTACGCTCAAAACAACTATGAACGTAATAAAGAACTGTACGAAAAAGGCAGCGTCGTCGCTAAAGACACGATGGAAAACTCCAAGAGTTTGCTTGACGGTCAAACGGCGGAATATAAAGCCAGTGAAGCTCAGATAAAAAGCGCTGAAGCTGAGTTGCAAGCCGCCGAAGCGGATATCAAGATTGTCGAAGACGACCTTTCTCACTGCACGATTCGTTCTGAAATTACCGGTCGCGCCGGACGTGTAAATCATACGTTGGGCAACTTCATCACCCCGTCCAGCGGTCCGATGGTAACGATCGTTCAGATGGATCCGATTTACTTCCGATTCTCGATTTCAGAACGCGACTTTACAACTCTATTTGGGAACCTGGACAACTTAAAACAAAACGCCAAAATCAAGATTGAACTGGCAAACGGACAAATGTACGACGAAGAGGGCGAAATCGCCTTTATCGACAACCAGCTGCAATCTACAACCAATACGCTTTACGTTTGGACAACTTTCAAAAACAGCAAGGAAATCCTGCGTCCGGGAGGCGTTGCGACCATGTTTCTGTCCAAAGAAGAAGACGTCCTTCGTCCCGCCGTGCCGGTTTCCGCCGTTATGTTTGACGGTACAACGCATACCGTTTACATCGTTGGCCCCAAAAATTTGGTTGAAAGACGCCGCGTTGAACTGGGACCAATCGACAACGGCTGGCAGGTAATTAACAATGGCGTTAAAGCTGGAGAAACCGTCGTTTCCGAAGGCACGCATAAAATTATGATGGTTCCCGGTCCGGACGGCAAGATTCAGCCAGTCCCGATTACGCCGGACTGGAAGAGTTCTCAATCGGCGCCCTCAATGGCGGCGCCCGCTGTCAACATTGCTCCTGCAGCGAACGGAGGCGCGAAATAAATGATTTCAAAATTCTTTATTAACCGTCCGAAGTTTGCTATTGTCATCAGTATTTTGATGGTCTTGGCAGGATGTTTGGCTATTCCCAACATTCCGATTGCAGAATACCCGGAAATTGCTCCGCCGCAGGTAATGGTTCGAGCCACTTACGTCGGCGCCAGTTCGGAAGTTATTGCAGACACAGTCGCCGCGCCGATTGA
>CACXSS010000281.1 GCA_902770245.1 uncultured Planctomycetota bacterium
TGACGTTTATTAAAATCCCGGCGATTCTGATGGTGCTATGGCTTTCCGGCGTTTCTATTGCAGAGGAAATCGAAGGCAAAACCGCTTTGATGCTGCTTTCCAAACCGGTCAGCCGGGTTCAGCTTATTTTGGGCAAGTTTTTTGGAATTCTTGTTCCGGTGTTTGTCATGTACATCGTCCTGGGCGGACTGTTTCTGGGAACGACTGGATACAAGGTCGTTCATAACGCCCGTGAATCCTGCGAAGTTGAGCCGGAAACTCAGGACTGCGTCGACGCGATGGTTAACATTACGCCCAGTATTGCGATGAACTTTTTGGAAACCGCGACGATGGCGGCTGTCGCCGTTGCTTTGTCGACCCGTCTTCCGATGCTGGCGAACATTACCTGCTGTCTTTCAATATTCCTGCTTGGTCATCTGATTCAGTATTTGCCGCAGTACGTCAGTCAAATGATGTATGGAGGGAAATCCGTAATTATAGACTTTATAACTAACGTTATGGCGGCGGTCTTGCCAGTTTTGGGGCATTTCAGCATCGAATCTTCCATCGGCGCCAATCAGGCGGTTCCGCTGACGTATTTGGGGTTCGCGTCTCTTTATTGCGTTTTGTACTGCGTTGCAGCGTTGGTCGTGGCGCTGCTTATGTTTGAAGATCGCGATTTGGCGTAAATGTCAAACGCGTTTAAGCGAGATATAATGACAACAGGATCCATAGACTTTTCGACGTTTGGACGCGACTACGATTTTCGCGACATCCGCATCGAGACTGAAGATCATCGGATTCTGCTGTCAAACGATGAACAGAGCGAGTTTATTATCAGCCTCGCTCCAAATCTGGTTTTCTATTACGAGCGCGAGGCGGACGAGTTTCGATTTCGCTCCGCTCCCTGTTCCCTTGTTCATCTGGCTCAGGCGGGGTTTTACGGTCATAGCAAACTCAAACCTCATGAACCTGCATGTTGGGATGGCGGGACAATTCAGATGGCGTTGCTTGCCAACATAAATATGGTTTTTCCGAAAACGCCGGAACTGTTTTATCTGTGTTCTCCGAAAGAGTATATTGAATTGGAGTTGAATCAGGATCCGTTTCGGGTAATTGCAATCGACGACGGCGCGGACGGAATCCTGGCTTACGACTGGCGCAGAGAGAACAAAGAGCTTCTTCCCGAAATAGAACACAATTCGTATTACAACAACGTTTTGAACTATCTCAAGAGTTTCTACCCGGATTTAGATTGGGATTAATAGATAACGTGCGATAGAGCTTGCGGCGGGGAGTCTCCAAAAATCAAAGAGCGCGGAAAGCCCGCTCGTCCCGTTGGTTCGCAGACATCCTCCGCGCCTCCGCATCTCCGCGTGAGATTTTCCCGCGCCCGGCTCGCCAAAATCCGTGAACCGATTGACTTGCACATAGCTAACGAGCAGCGCTTGCGTCAACTCCTCACTCCTCACTCCTCTCTCCTAACTCGCTGCCCTCCGCCGCAGCTTTCCTTGCCTCGACCTCTTTCATGCTTTGCAGGAACTCGTTTTCCAGATATTTCCTGCCTTGACGGATTTGGATGAAGTCCCACGGGAGACGGTCTGTAACGTTTTTCGGAGCGTGAAGAATCGCCTGAACGTCCAAGCCTGTCGCCTCGAACGCTTCTTCCCAAAGGCGGGGCGTGAAATGCTCTGTCCAGGAATCGAACTTCGCGCCGCGTTTCCAGGCTTCGATAATCGCTTTTCCCGCCCGGCGGTCAGCGCGACACATGACGCCTTCCAGCATAGAGCCGGCGACGTCGTGCGTCTTGACGGAAATGGACGTCGGCAGCCGTCGATGGCGCAGATAATAGCCCGCCTCGTTGAAGTATTCCCGCGTCTGCATGGGCAGCCACTGGAACGGGGAATGCGGTTTGGGAACCAGATTGGAAACGCTGACGGAGATCTTCGGCCAGCGTCTGGAAACCTCTTTGCCCAGCTTGGCGACGCGTTCCGCCAGCTCGAAAATGGCGTCCAGGTCGTCGTTCCGTTCGCCGGGGAACCCGCACATGAAGTACATCTTCACGCGCTGAAAACCCCGGGAGAACGCGATTCGGCACCCTTCGAGCAGGTCGTCGTTGGTAATCGGTTTGCCGATAATAACGCGCATGTCCTCGTTTGCCGCCTCGATTGCCAGCGTTAAGCCGGAATGTTTTTGCGTTCGCAGAACCT
Organism: uncultured Planctomycetota bacterium; assembly: GCA_902770245.1. GTDB lineage: Bacteria > Planctomycetota > Planctomycetia > Pirellulales > Thermoguttaceae > RUG11551. The sequence goes on from CACXSS010000281.1 coordinate 2,190, forward strand.
CGCCCAATCGGGTCAGATGGCTGTTGACGCGCAGCGACGGCACGGAGACGGAAAAGTTTCGCGGCGCTCGTCTGATTTTTGTTACATCGCCGTCGGGGGGAAGCTCGTCGGATTCCTCTTCCTGAACGCTGTTACACGGGCATCGGGAGACGTCGTCCAGATATTTAATAACCTCGTTGATTTTCGGGTAGTCGCCCGTCGAGAGGGACAAGATCGTTACTTCCTCGTACCCGGTCGCCTCGACCGCTTCTTCGACCGCTTTACAGACGGTTTCCGGCTTGCGGATTCTGACCGGTCGTTTAATCGGGTTGGACTGACAGAACCGGCATTTCCACGGACAGCCTCGCATGACTTCCACCGCGACGCGGTCTTGGACGGCTTCCACCCACGGCACGACGGGTTTTGTCGGCAGCGGGTACTTTTCCAAGTCCGGGACGATCGCCGGTTTGATAACGGCGGGAACGTCGTCGTAAATCGGGACGGGGCAGAAATTCTCGTCCGGCTGGTAACACGATGGGACGTAAAGCCACTCGAATTCCGCCGCCATCGCGTGCAGAGCGTCTTTTCTACTGACGCCTTCAAGACGAAGCTGACGCCATTTTTCGCACGTCTGCGGCAGCGACTCTTCCCCGTCTCCGATAATAAAGGCGTCGAAAATATCCGCCAGCGGTTCAGGATTCCAGGCGCACGGACCGCCGCCGAGAATCAGCGGCGCGTCCTCCGCCCGGTCTGCCGACGTTATGGAAACGCCGGACAAGTCCAGAATCGTCAGGACGTTTGTGTAACACAATTCGTGCTGAAGGGTAAACCCGAGAACGTCGAACTGGTTCAGCGGCGTTTTCGTTTCGAGAGAGAACCACGGAATCCCGTACGCTCTGACGAGCTTTTCCATGTCCGGCTGGGGAGCGAACGCGCGTTCCGCCTGCCAGTTGGGCTGAAGGTTCATCAGATGGTACAGCACCTGCAATCCGTGACAACTCATGCCGATGGAATACATGTCGGGAAAAATCATACAGAATTTCCCGCCGTGGAAGTTCGGCTTGACAACAGAATTGATCTCCCCGCCCAGGTACTGACCTGGCGCCTGAACGTACGGGAAAATCTTGTCGCGAAGGAAAGCGGATAGCGAACCTGACATATTAGTTGCGAAATTTTAAAACTGACGCGTTAGCGTTCCTTAAGAACTGCGTAGCAGATCAATGTTTCTAGCCGTGGGTGAAACCCACGGAGTGAATTGCGAATTTCAAAATAATAATTTGCACGCTGCAAATCATTGTTTTCTTATAGCGCTAAAGACGAATTTGTACAAGAGGACGCATAAATTATTTTCGGTTTTGAGCGTACGCAAGAAATGAAAGGCGGTAATGGAGTTCGCTTTAGCGAACGGAATTACGCATTCGCCGGAACGGCGAACAAAACGTTTGACCCGCGCACGCACATTGATGAGCCGGCACGCGGCAGTCCCCTGCCGCATTGCTGGTATGAAGAACAACCTCTTTCGCAGAACAACCCCTCCGACCCGCTGGATCGCGGCTGTTTCAGCCGCCGAAAAAACTCACGCGGAGCCGCGGAGATGCGGAGGAAGTACGCGAAGAATGTAAAAAATGAAAGACTCTTGGCGAGCCGGGGTGCGTAAGCCCCCGGAATAATATCGTAGTGAACGAAGTTACGCTTTGTTTGACGTGAGCATACCAAAACGACGCAGCAGAAAACCTTCACGGATGCTCCCGTCCCTAGGCGCCTTTGCCGGTACAAGAAAAATCTTTCTCGCAGAAGAACCCCTCCGACCCGCTGGATCGCGGCTGTCTCAGCCGCCATAGTTTTTTAGCCGCAAAGAACGCAAAGAACACAAATTAATGAAAGGCGGTAACGGAGCGACCATCGGGAGCGTAGTTACGCTTAGGCGAACCACGAGATTAATCCTCACGCGAAGTTCGCAAAGTCCGCAAAGTTTTAAAAAACAGACGCGTTAGCGTCTGTTAGAACCGCGTAGGCGGTTCAATATTTCTAGCCGTGGGTGAAACCCCATAGGTATCAACTTAAGAGGAAGTAATTATTGTTTGTGATAATTGTTTTTTATTGAGTCGGTCGT
>CACXSS010000282.1 GCA_902770245.1 uncultured Planctomycetota bacterium
GCGGGACTGACCTGGTTTTTGCTCTTTTACGACCACGGGAAATATCGCGAATGTTTCGTTGACTACCTGTCCGCCATCTATTCCGGTCTGGATGCGCCGACGACGCTGGAGAAGATAACCGGGACGCCGTTCAGCAAGCTGGATAAAGAATACGTCGAGTACATCCGCTCAATCGTCCAGCCGGAAGACGCCGAAGCCGGGGTGGAGTGAGGCGAGCCGGGGTGCGCTTGTACTGAATAGGATTTTTAAACACGAAAAACGCGAAATTGACGAAAATCACGAAAAATTAAAAAGTATATTTTAAAATCCTTTCGTCTTTTTCGCTTCATTCGTGTATTTCGTGTTTAAAAAAAGATTTCAACAAATCGCCGTCGGCGTCAGCGTTCTCTCGTCTTTCAAATCGTACAGCTGAGAAACGAACTCGTCTGTAAGCAGCTTTGCGGGGAAGTCGTCTGCGACAACGACCCCGTCTTTGATAGCGACGGCGCGAGTGCAGAATTTTTTCACTGCTTCGAGGTCGTGGAACACGCCGACGACCGTTTTCGGCTCGGTTTGACTTTCTATCTGTTCCTGACAGATAAGCTGTAACATTCGCCAGGTTTGACCTAAATCCAAAGAGGACGTCGGTTCGTCCAATAGCAGAATCGGGGCGGACTGCGCCAGACAGCTTGCCAGCCAAACCCGCTGGCGCTGTCCGACGGAAAGGGCGTCCAAAGGCCTTTCAGATAACTCGAGTAAGTCGGCGCGTTCCAAAACGGAATCGACAACAGCGCTGTCCTCGCGGGACTCTCTGCCGAAAAGACCGTAATGCGGGAACCGCCCCATCATTACCGCCTGACGAACCGTCAGATTGAATTCGACGTGAATTTCCTGCGGCAGATACGCGATCTTTTGAGCGCGCTGTAACAGAGCGTATTTGTCTATCGGGCGACCGTCGAGCAGCGCCTGTCCGGAAGTTGGACGCAGCAGCCCGCCGACGACTTTAAGAAACGTCGATTTCCCGCCTCCGTTCGGTCCGATTAACGCGACGAATTCTCCCGGCTCAACAGTTAAAGAAATATTGTGCAGTACTGTTTTTGAACCGTATCCGGCAGAGATGTCGATGGTTTGGAGGGGAGACATATTAGGCAGTAGGCAGTAGGCAGTAGAGAAAAGCGCGAAGCGCTTCCTTAAGAACCGCGTAGCGGTTCAATATCAGTAGCCGTGGGTTTTAACCCACGGAGACAGTAGGCAGTAGGAATAATTTTACTATTGCCTACTGCCTCTTGTCTATTGCCTTATAATTCAACTTTTCTTCGATTAACGATAGCGTCGATTTCGGCGTAACAGAGTTTAACGGCGTCAGACGCCAGCGAACCGTCGAGCAGGTCGGACTTGCGGCCTTCCATAACGGCGCTGGTCGCTTCGGTCAGCTCGGCAATGAACGGACCGACGTCGCCGCGGTCTTCCAGTTCCGGCTTTTCTGTCGAGCCGTCTTCGTGAAGAACGGTCAGCGGCAGCGCGGCGTAGGAATCGAACAGAACAGTCGCCTTCTCGAAATGGGCTTCAAAAGCGCACATGAACGGTCGTCCCTGCTGTTTGATAATGCCGCTTGTGGCGGTAACGCACAGATCGGGGTCGTCGTAAATGAACTGGCTCTGGAAGTATTCGGGAATGTCGCCGCGGCAGCGTCCGGTTCCCTGAACGGCTTGCGGCTGCCCAAACAGAGCGCGAATAAAATGAGCGTCGTGAACGTGCAAGTCCAGCAGCGGCCCGCCGACGATGCCCATGTCCCAGTAATTCTTCAGCCAGGTCGGGTCTGAAATAACGCGTTCAAAGTTCCCGCCCAGCAGTTTGCCCCAGCGGCCGTCCAGCTTGGCGTTGTAAATGTATCCGTAAGCCGGGAAGAAGGGAAGAACGTGCCCGATGTTGAGCTGTTTTCCGGCAGCCGCGGCGGCGTCGACCATGGCTTTTCCGTCTTCGGGGGTGAGAGCGATGGGCTTTTCGCAAAAGACGTTTTTCCCGCCCTGAAGGCATTTGATTGTCGCCTGCGCGTGCTGATTGGGCGGCAGGCAGATGTCGACCATGTCAACGTTCGGGTCGGCGATCATGTCGTCCAGTTCCGTATACGTTGCGTACGGAGACATGTCAATCATTTCGCCCTGCGGACCGAAGTTGCCTTTGATTTTTGTCCAGTCGCCAGCCAGACGATCCTGACAGTACTTTTCGCAAAACGCCACAATCTGAACGTTTGGGATCTGCTGATAAGCCAGGTAATGAATCCAGCCCATAAATCCAATGCCGGTAATGCCAACTCGTAACATGACGATTTGTCTCCTTGAAAAAAGTTTGGGTTGATAAAAAGCATCCGTAAACGATTGTATGTCGTTTTTGTTCAATGGTAATTTGCTCGATGCAAACTATTGACTTATTAGGTTATTATACCGCTTAATTTGTTTTCTACAAGAGCGAGCGGGGATTTTTCTTGCGAATATAAAGAATATTAAAAATAGAACATAGTCAACGCCTTTAGGCGTTTGTTCCTCACTGCTTCAGCTGTGAGAACAATTAAAAATAAAATATCGTAGCCCACGCCTTTAGGCCTTACTGTTATACATAAGTTTTTAATTTTTTTGAAGGTATTTCCATATATATAGAAATATTTACAATTTCAAGCGTAAAATTGGACGAAAAAGTAATCTGAATAACATTGTTTTACAAAATCTTTGTTAGGGGGTTACTAAATGTTGATCAAATTTAACACGCCAACAGATTATCGTTCTTGGGCAGAAATGAATTTCGGAAACAATGATTTCAACGATCAGCGACTTACTAAAAGGAATGTCATCATTGCTGAAGCTTTAATGACTTATCCCAATATGTCTATTTCCGATTTGTTTCCCCAATCGTCCGATGCCATTTCAGCGTATCGATTCTTTCAAAATAGCAAAACGCCATCCGATTCCGTTACCCAAACTCATCGCAATAATACGTTTCATGCAATAATGCAATTAGGCGAACAAGCTCAGGCTGCAGGCGAGAAAAAGCCTGTTGTTCTGCTTCTTGGAGATTCGTCGGAAATCAATTTTGGGTATAGTCGAAAAATCAATGGCGCATGTCCAATTGGAATAAGCAATCAAGGTCAGGGATTTTTATTTCATGCGAATTTAGCATTTGATTGGAAAGCAAAACAAATCATCGGACTGGCATCTGCGTTGATAAAAGATAGAACGCCGCGACCAAAACAGAAGAATGGACGCAAGCTAGCGTCGCATAAACGCGTACTGCTTCCAGACCGGGAATCGGCGGTGTGGATGGATAGTAAAAAGGAGCTTGAACCGTTGCTTGATTCGGTAGAAATGGTCTGTGTTAATGATCGTGGAGCAGATTTTTATGAACATATTCACCAGTTAAATCAAGACGGCTTTTCTTATGTAATTCGCGCTGGACAGAAGAATCGAATTGTTGCCCCTCTCGAGGATCCAGAGCAGCGTATTTGTTTGTATGAATACATTTGTAATCAGCCAGTTCAAGAGGAACAAACAATTGAAATAACGGGACAAATCGTTAAGAATAAAAAACAACCTTATCGTCTTTCTCCGTTATTGATTCGTTTCGGCGCTATTCTCTTCCTTTCATCTTCCGTGTCTTCCAAAGTACAGGGGATACAAGAACCTTTCCAGGTAAATTTTGTACATATACAGGAAGATTCCAGTCGATCAATAGACGCACATGGCAAACCATGCACAGTAAAAGAACCCGTTGAATGGATTCTTTTAACAAATCGACCAGTAACGACTATTGAAGAAGCTCTTGAAATCCGGGACATGTATCAAACGCGTTGGCTAATAGAAGAATACTTTTGCGCATTGAAAAGCGGTTGTGGATTAGAGAAATCTCAATTACAAAATATCAATTCTCTCAAGACGCTTTGCGGCTTTTATTCTGTATGCGCAGTATTTATTCTGGCGTTAAAGTATTTACAGAATTATCATCCAGATACAGATGTATACACAATAATACCGAAAGAGTGGATAATAGTTCTGCAACAAAAGTTAGGAGTGAAATTTCCCGTTAAGACGGTTCGTGATTTTTATATCGGAGTTGCTAAACTAGGCGGCTATTTTAATCGTAAAAACGATGCGCCGCCTGGCTGGAAACGTATCTGGAAAGGATTTAATAAACTCCTTCCGTTAGTTGACGGATATAAATTAGCTCTCGAAATATTTCCTGAAAAAATTGTTTATCGGTAAAAGATATGTATAACAGTAAG
>CACXSS010000283.1 GCA_902770245.1 uncultured Planctomycetota bacterium
AGAGGTCTTTTCATCTGGAACGAGAGCTTTTTCGTCAAACATCTGTTTCCAGGGAATTTCGTTTTCCTTGAGGAAAGCTTTGAAATCCTCTTCTTTGGCCGGGTCGTCGCAGGAAACGCCGATGACCTCAAAGCCCTTGTCGTGATAGGCGGCGTACGCTTTTTTGACGTTTGGCAGTTCAGCGCAGCACGGACCGCACCAGGTTGCCCAGAAGTCAATCAGAACGACTTTGCCGGCGTAATCTTCTGCCTTGTATTCGGAACCGTCGATGAACGTTCCTCCGAATTTGAATTCATTTCCAAGGGAATCATTGAATCTCTTTTCGCCTTCAGCGCGGAGAATGGCGCGTTCCAGAACGGTAGCCAGCTTGTTGACTTCCGGGTCGGAGGCTTCCTTAAGAGCTTTGCTGTACTTTTCCAAACGTCCTTCCGGGGCTTCGTAATTCGGCATTTCGCTGGAAACCAAAGCAATCATCATCGCCTGCTGAGCCAGAGTTGGGGTGATGTCCTTTCCGGCTTTTTCGACTTTGTCGTCGATTTCAGCGGAGATTTTTGCGAATTCCTTGACATCGCCTTTCATGGCGTAGCCGAGGACTTTGTTCTGGAAGAGCTTGGCTTCGATGTCGTCAGCGTATTTCGCTTTATCCATTGATCGAAGCTGATCGGCAAACGCCTGCATTTTAGCGTTGATCGCGTCTTCGTCTTCATTGTTGAGCTGAGCGGACAGCATGATAAGCTGAACCTTGCCGCCAGCCAGTTCTTCAAATTCTTCGTCTGAAACGTCTTTGAGAAGAAGGGCTTTATCGGTTGCCTTGAGAATGTTGCCGAAGTATTTGTTTGCCATTTCTTTTAAAGAAGCGGTAAACTCTTCGGACTGCGGATTGACGCCGTCCTTTTGAGCCTGGGCGATCATGCTTTGCGCTTTTTTATTGAGCGAGTCGTTAAGAGTGTTGACGTAATCTTTATAGTCTTTCAGAGTTCCGTTTTCCGGAACCGGCGGGATCGCGTCGTCCGCAGCGGCATCTGCGGGAGTGGCTTTTTCTGCCGGGGCGGCGTCTTTAGCCGTTTCAGCAGACGGTTGTTCAACTGGGACAAGAGCTTCTTCAACTGCAGCGTCGGTTGAGGTTGCGGTTTGATTTGCATTCTCTTCAAACGTGTTGGGCGGCGTGCAGGAAGCCAATGGCAATACCAGGCACAATGTCAATAAAAAAAGACGTGATTTCATGAAATCGTTTCCTTTCAATGGGTGAAACGGGGGGGATTATTGCCGAATACCAACGCGGTTGAGTCGGCGAGCTTTTAATAATATATTATACGTCTATATAAAATGACGTCAATATGGGACACAGGGTTAAAATATAATTATTTTGATTTTTATTCTTATAATTACGAAAAGACGGAACAGAAAGTTCTGTCCCGTCAGATTTGCTGCAGAGATTGTTTAATTTAAAACGGATTCTTATTTTTCTGAATCGTCTCCGTAAATTTCTTTCAGAAGTCGTTCCAGTTCCGGTCCGCGGGCGTTGACGGTAATGACCTTGCCGTCTTTTCCAATGAGAATTGGGCGCGGAACCTTGTAAATGCCGTAGTATTTGTTGAACGGAACCGGCTGACCGGTAACGGTTTTCATTCCAGGAATGACAGCGCTGTTTTCGAACATCTGTTTCCACGTGAACTTGTATGTATTGAGGAATTCCTTGAACCCGTCCAGGTCGTTTTCGTCGTCGCAGGAAACGCCGATGACTTCAAAGCCCTTGTCGTGATACTTCGCGTAGGCGTCTCGGACAACAACCTGTTCTTCGCAGCACGGCGGGCACCAGGTCGCCCAAACTTCGATTAAAAGAACTTTGCCCTTGTAATCCTCCGGATTGAATTTCGTTCCGTCGATAAACGTTCCCGAGAACAGGATTTCTTTGCCCGGCAGATTGAACATTTTTTCCTCGCCAGCGTCAAAGAGAACCTGCAGTTCCAACTGCGTGGAGATGTACTGAACGTTCGGGTCGGAAGAAGCAGCAAACTGTTCGACGTACTTTTTCAATAAGCCGTCTTCGAGCTTGTATCCTTTGACGTCGCGCGCCGCCAGAGCGATTTTGGTCGCCTTAAACGCCAGTTCGGGCGAGACGTCTTTCCCGGCTTTTTGGACTTGTTCGTTGACGACGTCAAACAGCTTTCCGAACGTTTCAGCGTCGTTTGCCTTTATGCTCTTTTGGACTTTGACGTTGAAAATGCTTTCATCCAGCGCGTCCGCAACGTCCGGTCTGCCGATTTTACGAAGCTGATCTGACATTGCTGACAGTTCGTCTTCCTCATTGGTTCCGGTAATCTGGCAATATGCGGGAATGAGGTTTTTCTTCAGAATAATAAGTTTAGCGAGGTCGTCGTCTGAAACGTTTTTGAGTTCCAGCCCTTTATTGAGCGCGTCCATTGCCTTGAGCGAGAATCGGGAAATGAGTTCGCTCAGCCCGGCGTTGTACTGGTCAGAATTGGAATCGACGTTGTCTTTTTTTGCAGCGTCGACCAGATTGCGAACGGCTTCATCAAGCGCCTTTTCGTTCTGATTGAGGTAATTGAGATAGTCGGCTGCGGAATCGGACTGCGGAATCGCCGGAGCCTCGACGGCTGCGGCGGCTTTAAACGCGTCCTGTGCGTTAGCTGATTGAACAAACGCTGCTGAGGCAATCGTCAAGCACGCGATGAATAACATAAATCGGGATTTCATAATTGTTCTCCTTGATTTTAAGGGGTAGTTCTGAATTAGCAATTGTCAATTAGCAATTGGCGCAAGCGTCTCCAGTAATTGCTAATTGAAAATTGCTCATTGCTAATTTTCTAACGGTTCTGAAATGTCGTTTTCGTCTCCGGCTGCGTTGCGTTCGACAATGGTGTACTTCTTCCATTCGTCGCGCGATTCGGGGAAGTCGGAACGGGAATGACCGCCGCGGGTTTCTTCCCGAATCAAAGCGCAATGCGCGATAAGCCGGCAGATGGTAAGCATGTTTTGCAGTTCCCAGCCGCGCGGGAATTTGAACTGGTAATCGTTAATAAACTTTTGCCACGACATAAACGTGTCGTTGGCTTCCTGCAAGCCGTCTTTGTCTCTCATGACGCCAACGCAGCGCTGCATGACGCTTTTGAGCGTGTTGCGAATGTCGTCTGTGTCGAGCGGCATTCCGGAGTTCGGGACGCACTGATCTTCCAGAGAGAAAACAACGTAGTCTTTGGGAGAATTCTTGGCGTCGATTGACGCGCCTTCGCCGGCGATTTTTCCGAATACGACGGCTTCCAGAAGACTGTTGGACGCCAATCGGTTTGCGCCGTGCAGCCCGGTAGACGTAACCTCGCCGACAGCGCGAAGCCCTTCGATGTTGGTTTTGGCGTCTAAATCGACTTCAATTCCGCCCATCATGTAGTGAGCGCCCGGGCGAATCGGGATGTTGTCTTTTGCCAGGTCGAGGTCAAACTGATGGCAAATGCTCTCGATGCCGGGAAAACGTCTGTGAACGAACGCGGTGTCGAGATGTTTGAGCGTTAAATAGACGCAAGAGGAGTTCGTTTTCGCCATCTGGGCGACGATGGATCGGCTGACGATGTCACGGGGAGCGAGTTCCGCCCGCGGGTCGTAGTCCGGCATGAACCGATACCCGTTTTTGTCGATTAAATGAGCGCCTTCGCCGCGAACCGCTTCGGAAATGAGGCTTCTCGCCCCGCCTGCCAGATACAGCACCGTGGGGTGGAACTGGACGAATTCCAAGCCGCGAAGACGCGCGCCGGCGCGGTACGCCATTGCCATGCCGTCTGCGGTGGTAACTTCCGGGTTGGTCGTTTCTCGATAAAGCTGTCCGGAACCGCCGGTGGCGAGAATGACCTGTTTCGCCCAAACGATTTTCATGCCGGTTTGCGGGCTGTACAGAATCGCGCCGTAACAGACGTTGTCTGCGGTAATGAGGTCAATGGCAAACGTATTGGTGCAAATTCTGATATTGGGGCGATTTTTAATCTGAACGAACAGCGCCCGCATAATCTCCTTGCCGGTGGAGTCGCCCAAGGCGTGAGCGATTCGGTTAAACCCGTGCCCGCCCTCGCGAGTCAAATCGAGATGGAAATTGTCGTCGAGGTCAAAATGCGTGCCCCAGTCAATAAGTTCATGGATTCTGGCGGGACCGTGTTCAATAACAAACCGGACGACTCGTTCGTCGCAAAGACCGGCGCCGGCGGTAAGCGTATCGGCGATATG
>CACXSS010000284.1 GCA_902770245.1 uncultured Planctomycetota bacterium
AGGAACATGGCGCAGACGTCAAAATCAAAGACTGGAACAGAAGGTCTGTCTTGCATCTTGCCGCATGGAGCGGAAATTTGGAATTGGTTGAGCGCTTTGTTGAACGCGGCGCGGACGTCAACGATATAGACATCGAGGGAAACTCTGTTTTGCATTACGCCGCTTTAAGCGGGAATCAGGAACTGGTTCAATGGCTTGTGAAACAGGGAGCGGATATAAACGTCAGGAACAGATTGGGTTATTCCGTCTTTCATGACGCCGCCCAAAGCGGGAACTTGAAACTGGTTCAATGGCTTGCAGAACAGGGATTGGACGTCAATGATAAAACTAACTACAAAACAACGGTATTGCATTGCGCCTTTTTGGGCAGGAATATGGAATTGGTGAAATGGCTCGTCGAACAAGGCGCGGACGTCAACGCAAAAGATAAAGAAGGAGAATCAATCATTCACGCCGCTGTTGTGTTGGGGAATTTGGATATTATTCAATTGCTCATTAAACATGGCGCCAACGTCAATGAAAAAACGTATGACGGAACAACGCTCCTGGAGGAAGCCGCATTCTATAGGGATCTGGAACTGGTTAAATGGCTCGTGGAACAGGGACTGGACGTCAACGCAAAAAGAAATGACGGACATACAGCGCTGCTCTCTGCCGCTATAAAGGGGAAACTGGAAATAATTCAGTGGCTTGTGGAACGCGGAGCGGACGTAAAAGCAAAAAGAAACGACGGTAAAACGCCCTTGCTTTATGCTGCCCAAAGCGGGAATCTGGAACTGATTCAATGGCTTGTGGAAAAGGGTGCGGACGTCAATGCAAAAGATAACGACGGTAAAACCGTCTTGCATTTCGCTGCCTGCAGCGGGAATCTGAAACTGGTTCAATGGCTTGTGGAACAGGGGTTAGACGTCAAAGCAAAAGATAACGACGGCGTAACAATCCTGTTAAACGCCGTTGAGAATGGGAATTTAGAATTGGTTGAGTGGCTCGTAGAACAGGGGCTGGACATAAATGCAAAATTCTATAATGGTTTTACGGTCCTGCTTATTGCCGCCGAAAATAGTAATCTGAAGCTGGTCAAGCTGCTCATCGAACACGGCGCTGACGTCAACGCAATATTTGCAGGGAAAACAATCTTGCATGCAGCTGCCTTACGCGGCAATCTGAATCTGGTCAAGCTGCTTGTCGAACATGGGGCGGACGTCTATGCAAAAAACGAAAATGGCAGAACTGTTTTATACTATGCCGCTAAAAGCTTGAATCTGTCGTTGGTTAAATGGCTTATTGAACAAAAAGTGGATATTAACGCAAAAGACAACGACGGATTTACGCTGTTACATCATGCCGCTGCAGATAATTTGTCGATGCTGGTTCAATTGCTCGTAGAGCGCGGCGCAGACGTCAATGCAATAGACAACGAGGGAAAATCCGTCTTGGATTACGCCGTCGAAAACAAAAACCAGAAACTGATTCAATGGCTCAAAGAGCATGGCGCAAAGTAGCGGCGGCGCGGGGCGGGAGCGCAGTCTTATCCATCGTCCCGCTAAAAATCTGAGACGCAGCCGAAAACGCCTCCGGATCGCGGGTTTTACCCGCACCAGGAAATTAACAGTCTTGACAGCAAGCCGTCAAGTACGAAAGCGGCGCCAAGGCGCCGCACTCCGAAAATTTTTATCTCTTTTTTAACGTCTCAACGCTATTTGATAATTGGGGCGACGAAGGTTCGGGTTCCGAGTTCCCGGTCAAGCATCAGCAGAGCGCCGGGGTTGCCTTGAGCCATCTTGACTTCCGAGCAGATCTCGCCGGCTGTCGCTTCTTCTTCAACTTGTTCTTTGACGTACCAGCTGAAGAAATGCCCGGCGGCGAAATCGTTTTCCTGAACCGCCAAAGCCGCCAGACCGTTGATCAGGCTGGTAACATAGGCTTCGTGCTTGCAGGTTTCCTCGAACATCGCCAGGGCGGAATCCCATTGCGTCTTCGGACCTTCGATAGCCGTCAGCGTTACCTTGCCGCCGCGTTCCTGGACGTAGTTGAGGAACCCCATCGCGTGCGCGACTTCTTCCTGATACTGAATGTAGAACCAGTTGGCAAACCCTTTCAGGTTCATGTCTTGCGCCTGACAGGACATCGACAGATACAAATAGGCGGAATACATTTCCGCGTTGATCTGTTCGTTAATCTTTTTTTCCATTGTTTCGCTAATTGCCATAGCGCGGTCTCCTTTAAACAGAGGTTTAGATTCATAAAGCAGGGGTGAAACAACTCGCGCCCCGCTCTTATATTCCATATTTAATAATTGAATTCTAACATACTTTAATATATAGTCAAAGGGGGGGCGGGGGAATTAGTAATTAGTAATGAATAATTAGTAATTGACGCAAGCGTTCACCCGAATTAAGCGTGTAGGGTATAAGGATTTCTTCTGCGAGCGAGGCGCTTTGCGTAATTACTCATCACTAATTACTAATTACTAATTAATTTTTCCCTCTTTTTTCTCAAAAACTGCCCTGTTGGCGTCTTAACCAGATTGACAAACCTGAAAAAATCTATATAAATACTAATCATTTTTTCTGAGATGAAATATTTCAGAATAAAATGTCAGCGTCCATTGTTCAGTTTTTCAAAACCCTTTTTTACGATTTTGTTTGACGTACTTTAATGAGCGCAAATCCGCACGACTTTTACGCCCCGGAAGATTGGGCGAAAATTTATGAAGAGACCAAGAAGCACGAAACGCCCTCTCTGGTCGTTCATCTCGGCATTATCAAAAGAAAGTATGAAGAGTTCTGCCGGCTCTTTCCGTATTCTAAATGTCACTTCGCAGTCAAGGCAAACCCGGCAAACGAGGTCGTCAGCCTCCTGCGAGACCTGGGCAGTAATTTCGACGTCGCGTCCGTTTACGAGCTTGACCAGCTTCTCTCCCTCGGCGTTGACCCGTCCAGGATCAGCTACGGCAACACGATTAAAAAAGCCCGAGACATTCAGTACGCCTACGAAAAAGGCGTTCGACTCTTCGCGACAGACAGCCTCCCGGACATCGACAACCTGGCGAAGTTCGCGCCGGGCAGCGACATTTTCATCCGGCTGCTGGCAGAAGGTTCCGACACGGCGGACTGGCCGCTGTCGCGAAAGTTTGGCTGTCATCCGAACATGGTCGTTAAAGAGGCGCTTATGGCGCGCAACCGCGGGCTTAACCCGCGCGGGATTTCCTTCCACGTCGGGTCGCAGCAGCACGACATCGGCGCATGGAGCGCGACGCTGGTCAAGGTGCGTTACATCTTCGACGAACTTCTGGATAACGGAATCAAATTCGATCTTATCAACATGGGCGGAGGGCTTCCCGCCAAGTACATTTCCAAGACTAACCCGATTGACGCCTACGCTTCTGAAATCACAAAATTCTTAAAAGCCAATTTCGGGGAAGACCATCCCAGCATTATCTTTGAACCCGGGCGGTCAATGGTCGGCGACGCTGGCGTTTTAACGACTGAAGTCGCCCTGGTTTCCTGGAAATCCGACCTGGAACTGGACAGATGGGTCTATATAGACGCGGGCATTTTCAACGGGCTGATTGAAACGGTCAACGAGAGCATCAAGTACCCGATTTACTGTGAAGGCGCGGGCGAAGACGAAACGAAGTTCACCGTCGCCGGTCCGACCTGCGACAGCATGGACATCATGTACGAATGGTACAAAGTTCCGCTCCCGGCAGACCTCGCCGCGGGCGACAGAATGTACTGGATGACCGCCGGCGCGTACACCGCCAGCTACGCTTCCGTATGCTTTAACGGCTTCCCGCCGATAAAGACGTACTTTGTGGAGTAATAACCGCGCAGCCAACCCTTAAAGGCGGAACGTCGGCTTTTGTTTGATAAGGCAATTCAAAGGTTTTAGAGCAAGGCTTTGCATTCGGATATCGCTCGTACAGCCAATCAGGAATAAAGCCGTCGTTTTCGCCTTTGGGAACATTCCAGATTACAATTCCGCCTTTTTTGTTAACATCAGCATCGGAAGCCCAAAAACCTGTCGGTATTCCTCCCGTTTCCAAACCATAATAGTAAATAAGAGTGCAAGGTCTGTCTGCCATGTACATAGCTGCGTGACATGCCGGCAGCCAATCGCCTGTTAAGTACGGACATTTTCCGCCAGAGCCGTTTTCCGCCCACGTTTTAGTTGCCAGTTCTGCCAACGCGCGACCGGGGTAATGG
>CACXSS010000285.1 GCA_902770245.1 uncultured Planctomycetota bacterium
AAATCTAAAAGTAAAATAGATAAAACAAAATCTTTTCTAATCGATACAATAAGAGTATTTTAACGCGATTTTTCCTTAAGTTGATACCTATGGGGTTTCAACCCACGGAGGCATTAGAAATTGTCGCGTTGACGCGACAATTAAAACTCCTCACTCCTCCCTCCTAACTCCTAACTGGAAAGACTCTGCTTTCTAAATTACAATGGTCTCGTAGTCGTAACCCAGAAAAACGGCTCGCCGTTCTCGTCCATGCGGAGTTCCGCCTTGAGTTTGTGCGTTCTCAAAACTCTGTTAAGCAGGGACAAATAGGTAATCTTTTCCGCAGAAACCGTAACCTTTGCCGTATCGAGGTCAATGCCGTACCGCGCCATGGCATTGAGGTCGTAGAGCATAGGAACGTCGATGCGCTCGGAAATGGAGTCTACCGCGTCGCGAAGCGGAACCGCTCTCATGTTGGCGGGAATCTTTTTGAGAATGTCCGGCAGAACTTCCACTTCCAACTTGTCGACTTTCGTTCCGATTGGCCACGGTTTGACGTTTTTCTGCCCTGTTTCGATGGAATAGTACAATCGACCGTTCGACTCGCGAGGAACCAACGCCAGCCCCGCCGGACGTAAAACGTACGCCATAATCGTCCCCTTGGAAAGGGAAGAAAGCTCTTCGTCAATGGGATCCAGATCTTTCAAGGCAGCAACCTGAGCGGGAGAGATTTTAAACGGCGCCGATAGCCCGCGAGCGCATTTCTGAAGGATGTCAACCGGGGACAGCCCGGCGGTTTCCTCGTTCAGATTTTGTTTCAGATCGGCTATCATCTGCTGCATCAACGGCGCGGAAAGCCCAAAGTCGCCCTGAATCGGCGCGTTTTCCGCCTGCTTTTTCGCTTTCATCTTGCCGGGCAGTTCTCGAATCCACGTTGCCAACCCGGCAGCGTCGCCGCAGCGAAATCGCTGACCATCTGGCATAAGAATCGTTCCGTAGGCGTCCATTGTCCCGATAATCTTCCAGACAGGCGAGGCTTCCGTTCCCGATTCCGTTATTGAAACAGCGTCGCCCGGCCGCTGATTGCGAAACTGAACGGCTGGCGCGTCTGTTCTGACAAGCTCTCTGCCCCAGGTATGCGGATACTCCATCGACGCGCCCTCAAGCTGGATTATTTCCACCTGAACGATGTCTGCGTAAACGCTGGGAAGAAAAAGCGTCAGGAATAATAACGATAAAAATGATCTATGGGATTTCATAAACGTTAAATACTTTGGTTAATTGACGTTAAATTTGCTTGAGCAGCTCTTCAACCGCTTTGACGGCGTCGTCTTTCTTCGCTAACCCGTCGAGCGTGAACTGGCAGCGCTTCTTTTTCTTTTTGAGCGAAAATTGAGACGCCTCGCGCGCCCGGAACTCGGTTTCCGTCCAGCCGCGCTCTTTCGCCCGTTCCAGACGAACTTCTTCCGGCGTGTCGATAAAGACAATCGCGTCGCACATCTTGTCCCAGTTTGCTTCGAGAAGCAAAGCCGCGTCCAGAATTATATAGTACACGTCATTGGACTCGCACTCGTCCAGAAAACGCTCAAAACGCTTTTTCAGCGGAGGATAAATCAACGATTCCAGATACAAACGCTCCATGTCGGAGTCTTCCGTTCCCTGAAAGACGATTTGTGCCAACTTCGGTCGATTGACCGTTCCGTTGTCGTTGATAATCTCATCACCCCAACGCTGGCGGATTTTCTCTTTGATCGTCCGCTCATTGAGGACGTCGTGCGCGACTTCGTCCGCCTTGAACGTAACTGCGCCCTCAGACTCAAAAATATCTGTATAAAATGACTTTCCCGACGCGATGCCGCCGACGATTCCGATTACTTTCATAATATTTAAAAATTGCTCTTGTCTGTTTAGGAAAAAATCGTTAAAGTATCAACATGGTTAAATATATGTCAGGGTGAGATATGCAATCTCGCGCCTTATAACAACCCAAAGGCGATAAGACAAAACCAGCCACTTGACAATAACTACTCCTATTATTACATATATCGAGATAAAAAGCAATGGTAGAACACAAAAAATCCCAACAAAAATTGTTAATTCCATTGATTTTGGCATTTGCCAGTCTTGCGTTGATTCAGGGCGGCTGCCAGATTGTAACAACAGCGTTTTACCTCATTAACGGGACGGAAGAAAAACCGCCGTGCAAAGTTAAACTAACCGGCAGAGTGGCGGTTCTTTGCTGGACGGATCCGTCGTTGACGTACACCGACAGCGACAACGCAAACATGGTCGGCTCCGAACTGAGTAAAAAGATCGCTTTGAAACTCGGCAGTAAAAAGAAGAGTAAAATTACAATGGTTCCCCAGCAGGAAGTTCTTAACCGTTTGGACAATTATCCAGACAACATTACAGGGGAAGAAGACCTCATTGCAATTGCCAAAGACCTTGAAGCGGACTATCTCATCGGCGTCTATTTGATGTCTTTTGAATATCAGGAAGGCATAGGCGTATACCAGGGCAAAGCCACCTACGCTGTTACGCTTATCGACGGCAAAGACGGAAAAGTGGTCTACGACAACCAGGTTATTCCGCAGTACGTCTATCCGCCCAACAGAACCGTCAGTTCAGACGCGGTCAACGGAGCGCAGTTCCGCCGCGAGTATATTTCCAAACTGGCGGAACATATTGGTTGGCAGTTCTACCCTCACGATCGTTTCGACGTTGACATCTGATTCAGAAAACAAAACAGAGAATATAGCAATATAGCATAGGGGCGGCGCCGCATTGCCGCCCTTTCAGGAAAGAGGACATGCACAGCAGCTTTGACTTCAACATTTCGCGCGCGCGCGTATTAATACGCGAGAAAACAGTCGCGGCGATTTTCATAATCGCCGCGGCCGCGTTGTTTATGTTTGGAAGTCAAACGGACGTTTCAGAGGCGCAAACGCTCTCGGGAACGCCGTATAACGCTCAAACCAAAAACGCTCTTTCCGGCAGTCTTTCTTATCCAGACAGAAACTCTCAGCCGGTCAGTTCATCAGATATTCCCCCAGCTCATCTGCCGGCGAATTTGCTTGCTCAATCTCCAGGAAACGGGACCTCTTCTGCGGAGCGTGAATCAGAGTCCTATCCCCAGCCCAGCATGCTTTCAGAAGGAGCCAGCGTTCCGACGGGCTTGCAAACCTGCACGTTTCGTTTTGCCTGGACTGGAAACCGTCACACATGGCGCGGGCAGATAGAAGTCGTCAATCCTACCAATCATTCCGCGGCTGGCGCTATTCTGGAAGCGACTTCGCTTGGTCTGGAAGCGGATCAGGCGGCGGCGTATTCCGTACGACAGGGCGTTTTGTACATCCATCACCCGTCAGCGCGAGAATACGACGGGTACAACGTCTGCGCCACCGGTCAGAAGGGCTGCAAAGTCCGAATTACTCTGGCGGCAGACAATCAGGAACCGCAAACGTTTGACATCAACTGGGAAGACCTGTTTTATCAGGCGTTTCAGTTCAACGTTTTGGACTCCAAAGCGACTCTTCGCCGAACGTCCGGCGACTTCCTTCGTTTGGATATAAACCGTGACAATCTGGTTTACTCGCCGGGAGAAAACTTTACCGCTCGGCTGACTCCCTACGAACTGGCTCCAGAAGGGCTGACAGACTACAATCCCGCTACCATCAAGGTAAAATTACAGCACACTCGAGAAAACTTTGAAGTCTACCAAAAAGAATATTCCTGGATTCCTCAAAACGGCGGCGACATCCTTCTCAATATCCCGCTGCCGCAGGAAGAAGGCGTTTACGACGTCGTCATAACAGCCAGCCGCAGTAAAGTTGGCACGATTCTTCCCCGCGTTACAGGAGCCGTCAACAAGCAGCTGGAAAACGCTCATCTGCAATCAGCAAAAGAATTGGCGTCTCGCAAGGTTCAATTGGCGGTTATTGACCCGACAAATGCGGCGTCAGAACAAACTGGAGCAATGGAAACGCGCCTGGCGGCGGAAATCGACCCGGCAAACCCGCGATGGTGGGAACCGCTGGAACGGTTGTCCCAATTCCCCCTGGGGCTGCGCGGAAAGCAGTGGGAATACCCGCTGGGCAACGGAAACGCTCGCGTTTCCCAAAGCGAACTGGGACCAATTACAGAACTGGCGGCAAATCGTCCTGGCGAAAACCCCTGCT
>CACXSS010000286.1 GCA_902770245.1 uncultured Planctomycetota bacterium
GCTTGTTGCCGTTTGACGAAACCTGCTCTTTGAGCTGTCTGTACAAGTCCGTCCATTCCCTCATTCGGTTGGCGGACAGGAAATTTGTGTAACAAGCTTTTCGCAGCTGAGAGCGCGACAGCTTGTCCCGAAGGTCAGTATAGAAATTCCACAGCTTCAGCAGAGACAGAAAATCGGACTCGGCGCAGACAAACTTTTCGTGAGCCGCGTCCGCCGCCTGCGCCTTTTCCATCGGGCGTTCCCGCGGGTCTTGCAGTTCCAAAGCGGAAGCGATTACCAACACGTCTTCCAGACAATCTTCTTCCTCCGCCGCCAGAATCATGCGCCCAATGCGGACGTCAACTGGTATATTCGCCAGCTTTCGACCCATAGGGGTGATGTGACGCTTGTCGTCTAACGCGCCCAGTTCAAAAAGCGTGTTGTACCCGTCGCGAATGGCGGCAGACTTCGGCGGGTCAATAAACGGGAATCGTTCCAAATCGCCCAGCTTCAGGGCGACCGTTTGCAGAATCGCCGTCGCCAGATTCGTTCGCTGAATCTCCGGCGTCGTGTACTTGTCACGAGACTGATAGTCCTGCTCTGAATACAGCCGAACGCAAATGCCCGGTCCGACTCGCCCGCAGCGACCGGCGCGCTGGTCGGCTGACGCCTGAGAAATCGCCTCGATGGGCAGCCGCTGCGTTTTCGTTTTGGCGGAATATCGGCTGATTCTGGCGGTTCCGGTATCGACAACGTATCGAATTCCCGGCACGGTAATCGACGATTCCGCAACGTTGGTTGCAATAACGATTTTTCTCCGCTTGGACGGCTGAAAGATTTTTTGCTGATCCTCCGCCGTCAAGCGCGCGTACAGCGGCAGGATTTCCGGTCGGCGGAGTTCCTCTTCCCGACTTCGTAACAGCTTCGCCGTCTCCAGAATATCGTATTCCGTCGGCATGAAAACGAGGATGTCGCCGTACCCTTCGCTGCACAGGTCAGAAACCGCCTCAACCGCGGCGCGCTGCCAGTCGACGTCTTCTTTCGCGCTCCGGTCGCTCTGTTCCGATTCCGGATCGTCTTCGTCCAGTTCCGGCGGACAGTATCGAATTTCCACCGGATACGTTCTCCCGGAAACGGAAATAATAGGAGCGGGCTTGAATCCGGTAACGCTGCTGTACGTCCCGAAATGTTCCGCGAACTTCTCTGCGTTAATTGTCGCCGACGTAATAATAAGCTTCAAATCCCGCCGTTTGGGCAGAATCCGTTTGATATATCCGAGCAGAAAATCAATGTTGAGCGACCGCTCGTGCGCCTCGTCAATTATCAAGACGGAATATTTTTTCAGAAGACGGTCGTGCTGGATTTCCGCCAGCAGAATCCCGTCCGTCATGAGCTTGATTTTCGTATCCGCAGACGTCCGGTCGTTAAATCGGATTTTATATCCAACCAGATTGGGCGGCAGCGTCTGACCAGCAGCGCGAAACGAGTCCGCAAGCTCTTCCGAAATGCGTCGGGCGATGCTGATAGCGGCGATTCGCCGCGGCTGAGTATGACCGATAACGCCATGTTCAGCCAATCCCATTTCCAGAAGAATTTTTGGAATTTGCGTAGATTTCCCTGAACCCGTCTCTCCACAAAGAATAACAACCTGATTATTGGCTATCGTAGAACGAATTTCGTCTCGATGTTGACAAACAGGTAAAGACGGGTCGTAAAGCAATTGGGAATGCGGCATAGATATTGAAAGGCGGTAATGGAGTGAGCGCAGCGAACGGAATTACGCATTCGCCGTCAGGCGAACTTAGGGAGTGAGGTTTATATTTTTGGTTCGCCTTCGGCGAACTGCGTAACTCTGCTCCCGTTGGTCGCTTCGTTACCGCCTTCCATTTCTTGCCTACTGCCTCAAACTACAGACCCATGTTTTCGATAACAACTTCAGCGCCGGGGGTGAGCTGACGAATCTTATCGGCGATAGCCTTTTTATCGGCGCCTTTCTTCAGGCGGGCTTGATACTGGGCGAGCTTCATTTTACGATGACGGCGGCGTTTGATTTCCTTTTTGCGTTCACTAATAGGCATGGTAAATCCTTGACTGTTAATATGGGTTATTGTAATGATATTACAGAGCGGAATCAGAGACGCAAAACGCGCAACGTCTGCTATCCAACTCGATTATTTTACATAGGACTATTTATTAAAACAGATTTTTCTATTTTGTCAAGTACCGGGGTTAAAATGGGCGGCGAGGGGGGTGCTCCCAATCAGGAACCGACCTTGTCGGTGCGTAAGCTCCCGGTAAAAATCTCACGCGAAGTTCGCAAAGTTCGCGAAGTTTTAAAAACTATGCGTTCTTTGCGTTCTTTGCGGCTTAAATCATTTGCGGACTTCACTCGCGACCCGGAAAGGTTTTTCCAAAAACTCCTTGACAGCGATTTTTTAATCTGTTATAATTCTTGTTGTTGGTTGACGTCGTCAAACGCCAAAGACTTGTCATTTCGTTCCTTTTTTCAGGACTTCGCGTCCTTTTTCGCATTCATGAAACGTTCAATTAATCGCCGAGCTTTCCTTCAAGCCGCCGCTGTTTCCGCGCCGTTGGTTCTCGCGTCCCGCGTACTGGGGGCGGACGGACACGTCTCGCCGAACGAGAAAATCGTTCTGGGAATGATCGGTCAAGGGAATCAGGGTCGGCTGGATACGTCTTCGTTCCTTATGCTTCCGCAATGCCACATCGCGGCTGTTTGCGACGTCATGGAAAAGCACGCCGCCCGAGCGAAGCAGATGGTCGATGAAGCGTACGGAACCGCCGACTGCAAGCAGTTTCAGTACTCCGAAGAGATTTCCCATGCCGACGGGTACGACGCTGTGTATATCGGCACGCCGGAACACTGGCATCCGTGGCTGGCGATCGACGCTATGCGTCACGGAAAGGACGTTTACTGCGAGAAACCCGAAACGTGCACCGTCCGCGACGGTCAGCTTATGCGTCAGACCGCCATTGAGACTGGTCGCGTTTTCTCCGGTGGCTCTCAGCGAGTTTGGAACGACTACCACAAATTCCATAAAATCGCCCGCGCCGGCTATCTTGGCGAGATTCGCGAAGGTTGGGCGAATCCGGGGCTTCCGCACTTTACCGACCGCGCGCTTAAAGCCGAGCCGATTCCCGAAGGGCTGGACTGGGACCGCTGGCTCGGTCCGGCGCCCTGGCGTCCGTTTAATCGCGCGTATCTGACTTGCGGTCGCGGGAACGGCTGGTTCGACTTTACCGGCTCAACGAACGGCTGGGGTTCTCACTGCTTTGGCGGGTTGATGTTCGCCATGGAGCTGGACTATACCGGCCCGACCGAGATCATTCCCGCCAGCTTGGACGAAAGCGGTCTGTTGACGTACCGGTTCGCCAACGGCTGCGTCATGCATACGTGCGGGACGTGGGGTACGGTTCCCGGATTCCGAAACGGTCTGCGAGACGGCGGCGGCGGTGAAATCTGCTTGCGCGGAGAGGACGGCAAACTTTGCGAGGAAGACATCGTCAACGGCAAATACCCGGTTCCGGACATCCCGATTCCGCATTACAAGGGAGAGGTTTTCCATCGCCCGTCCGACGAAAAGCTCGACATTGACTCGCCGATGATAGCCGCAGAAGGCGAGCCGTGCATCATGGGCGATTTCCTCCACTGCGTTCGCACGAGAGAAATCCCGTTCCGAAACATTGAACGGTGCCATCGCGTCTGCTCAATCGGTCATTTGGGACGCATCGCTCAGCTTTTAAACCGTCCGATCCATTTCGACCCGGAAACGGAAAACATCCTCAACGACCCGGTCGCCCAGGCGATGCTCGACCGACCTCGCCGCGAACCGTGGACGCTATAGCTAAAAAACGGTTATTGAGCGCCCGGCAAAAACCTCACGCGGAGATGCGGAGGCGCGGAGGATGTTCGCGAAGTTTTAAAAATAACGTTCTTTGCGTAGAACGGCGAACGGAACGTTTGAACTGTGCATACCAAAAAGACGAAGCCGAAAACCTCCCTTGGATGGCGCCCGTCTCGGGCGCCTTGCTGGGACAAGAAATAATCTCTTTCGCAGGAATGTCCGCCCGAACAACCGGCTCGCGGCAGTCCCCTGCCGCATTGCAGGTATGACGGATAATCTCTTTCGCAGAACAACCCCTCCGACCTGCTGGA
>CACXSS010000287.1 GCA_902770245.1 uncultured Planctomycetota bacterium
GACATGGCGCAGGTCAACGTTCAAAACGCCGTTAAACTGGCAGAACCTGTTTTACCGCAGGAAGTCCGTACGCGAGGCATTGTTACAACAAAGCAGTCAACCGACGTTTTGGGCATGTTCTCGTTTACCGCAGACACGGATAAAATGACCTTGCGCGAGTTGGCAAACTACGTCAAAATGAACGTCAAAGACGAAATCGCCCGCGTGGACGGCGTCAGTTTCGTTCAGGTGTTTACTCAAGACGACTACAGTATGCGAATCTGGCTCGACTCGCTTCGCATGTCTGCCATTGGCGTTTCGCCCCAGGAAGTAGCTCAGGCGATTATGAGCCAAAACCAACAGGCGGCTGCCGGTTCTGTCGGCGTTGAACGTTCCAACGACATGATGCAGTATAAAATCAACGTTCATGGACGACTCAACGACCCGGAAGAATACAAAAACATCATCGTTCGTTCCGATGGAAAAGGCAACGTCATTCGTCTGGGCGACATTGCTGAAGTTGAGTTGGGTTCTGAAGGCTATTCGTCTTCTGCCAGGACCAACGGCAAACCGTCCGTTGCCATGGCTGTTTTCCGTCTTGATAAAGCCAACGCTCTGGATACGATTACCGGAATTCGTAACAGACTGCAAGAATTGAGCGTTCGTTTTCCCGACGGCGTCCATTATTTTCAGGAATACGACCCGACAAAGTTCATCATAATTTCGTTGGAAGAAATTGTCATGACGCTGGTTATCGCTTTGGCGCTGGTTGTCATTGTTACATACCTGTTCCTTCAGAACTGGCGCGCAACCATTATTCCGGCGATCGCCATTCCCGTCTCGCTGCTGGGAACGTTCCCGTTCCTTTTGGCGTTGAATTTCAGCATTAACACGCTGACCATGTTCGGCTTGATTCTGGTTATCGGTTCGTTGGTCGACGACGCAATCGTCGTTGTCGAAAACGTCATGACGCACCTTGACCGGGGCGAATCCCCGTACGAGGGCACGATTCAAGCCATGAACGAAATTACCGGACCGATTATCGCTACGACGCTCGTTACGCTGGCGATTTACGTTCCGATTTGCTTCTACGGAGGCATGGTTGGGCAGATTTATATTCAGTTCGCCGTTACAATGTGTATTGCTTTGTGTTTGTCAACCGTCAACGCGTTAACGCTCTCTCCGGCGTTGTGCGTTTTGATTCTTCACAAACAGGGCAAACCGCTGGCGATTTTCGCCCCGTTTAACTTCTTCTTGAACCAGTTCAAAAACGTCTTTTTGTTTGTTTCCGGCATTTTGACGAAAAACCTGTGGCTGGCGGCTCTTCTGTTTGGCGGGGTGTTGTTTTTGAATTACTTTTTCTTCAATCACACGCAATCCTCGCTTTTGCCCGAAGAAGACAAAGGCGCGGTTTTGTGTCACGTTGAACTTCCTCCGGGGTCATCTTTGGCGCGAACGGAAAGAGTTATGGATGATTTCCAAAAGCGCGTCAGCGCCATTGACGGCGTAAACAACATTTTTGCCGTTTGCGGGTTCAGTTTTATGGCTGGTCAGGGCGAAAACCTCGCTTTGGCTATCGTCAGTTTGAAAGATTGGAGTCAGCGTAAAACGCCGGATTTGGCGGTAGAAGCAATTCAGGGAAAGATTCAGGCTGAAATGGCTCAGATTTCTGAAGCCAAAGGCATGGCGTTTGTCCCGCCTCCGATTATGGGGTTGGGAATTGCCGGCGGCGTTACATTCAACTTGTGTTCATCCGGAAGTAATATTACGTCCTCTGACTTGTCCCTGGAAGCAAAAAAGTTTACAGGCGCAATCAACAACAAACAGTTGTTCCCCTCCTGCATGTATGGTCAATCGACATATAACGCCGATACGCCGCAGCTGACGCTGGAAATTGACCGCGTCAAGGCGGAAATGCTCGGCGTGCCAATTTCAAACCTGTTCTCAACACTGCAGTCCAAGCTGGCGTCGTATTACGTCAACGACTTCAATATTGGCGGGTACACGTTCAAAGTTCAGATTCAGTCCGTTGGAAACGAGCGCTCCATTCTGGACGACATCAACAACCTCAACGTTTCAAACGTTCGGGGCGAGTCGATTCCGTTCAGCTCGCTGGGTACGGTTAAATACACCGTCGGTCCGCAGCGAATTCTGCGATTCAATCAGCAGATGTGCGCTGACTTCAATACGAAAGTTATGCCCGGTAAGAGCACCGGCGAACTGATGGCGGAACTGGACGCGTTCCCGCTCCCGACCGGCTATCATATTGAATACGTCGATATGAGCTATCAGGAACGTCAAAACCAGGGAAAGATTGGATTGCTGATCGCCTTGGCGTTGACCTTCGGATACCTGTTCCTGGTCGCCCAGTACGAATCGTGGACAATTCCGGTTCCGGTTATGATGTCAACCGCCGTTGCGACGTTGGGCGCTCTTATCGGGTTGATGCTTTGGAGATACCCGTTGAGTATTTACGCTCAGCTGGGGTTGGTCATGTTGCTCGGCTTGGCAAGTAAAAACGCCATTTTGATGGTCGAGTTTGCCAAAGAACAGCGCGCCAGCGGGAAGTCGGTTTACGATTCCGCCATTACCGCGGCAGGCATGCGATTCCGAGCTGTTTTGATGACAGCCTGGTCGTTCATTTTGGGCGTTTTGCCGTTGGTTGTCGCCGCCGGCGCCGGCGCGGCAAGCCGTCGAGCTATTGGCGTTACAACCTTCTCCGGAATGCTTTTGGCGACCGTCGTCGGCATCGCGTTTATTCCGCCGCTGTACGCCATCTGCCAGAGCACCCGAGAATGGTTCCAGAGAACATTCTCGCGAAGAACGGTTGACACTTCCGAGCCGCCGCGAAACTTTATGTAAGTTTAGGCAGTAGGCAATAGGCAGTAGGCAATAGGCAGTAGGCAGTAGGGATTAGACTATCGAATGTCTAATCCCTTTTGTTTAATATTTGTTTTATCTCAAAAGGAGTTTGACATGAAAAGATTTTCTCCGTTATACTTGTTCGTCATTTTGATGTTAGCTATGTTCTCCCCTGCTCTGGCGGCGACGTATTACGTTGACAGCGAGTCCGGCTCGGATTCCAACGACGGTTTGTCGGAATCGACGGCGTTTCAGACGCTTGCGAAAGTCAACGCGTTCGCGTTCCAGCCCGGCGACCGGGTTCTGTTCAAGTCAACGGGACTGTGGCGCGGGACGTTCAAACCGCACAGCGGAGAACCCGGCAAGAACATTTATTACGGCGCCTACGGCGTAACAGACGAAAATCTCAAGCAGACGGATAAACTCTCAGCCGACGACCGCCGCAAACTTCTCGATTCCGCCCAGCTGCCGCGGTTCTACAATTCCAAGGACTATTCCGATCCGGCTCTGTGGACTGAAGTCAGCCCGAACGTCTGGGTCAGCAAGGAATTCGCCCCGTCTGACCCGCTCTATTTGCCTTGCGACGTCGGGAACATCATCTTTGCCGTTACCGATTCCTACGGGAAAGAGCAAAACTCCGACCATCTGCTTTGCGGCGTGAAAAAGTGGTCGCTGGACAACCTCAAGCAGCCGCACGATTACTTCTACAACCCGGACAATCACCGCGTTTACATTTACCATCAGGGCAATCCGACGGCGGACTGCCCGATGTTTGAAATGGCATTGCGTCAGCACGTTATCGACCAGAACGGTTGTCACGATATTGTTTATGAAAACCTGGCTCTGGCGTACGGCGCGGCGCACGGGTTCGGCGGCGGGTCGGTAAAGCGGATTACGATTCAAAATTGCCGCGTCTCGTTTATCGGCGGCGGGCATCAGTTCACAACGGAAACCGGACGCCCGGTTCGGTTTGGAAACGGAATCGAATTCTGGAGCTGCGCCGAGGACATGAAAGTCGTCGGGAACCTGGTCTATCAGATTTACGATGCGGCGCTGACTAATCAGGGACGCGCGGAGAAAGATTCTCCCCACAAGTCGATTGAACGCAATATTCTCTGGACGAAAAACGTCATTTCGTTTTCGGAATACTCGTTTGAATACTGGAACGGCGACAGCGGTCAGATTACGGAAAACGTTCAGTTCGTCGACAACGACTGTTACGATGCCGGATACGGCTGGGCGCACAATCAGCGACCGGATATCAACGGCGGACATTTGA
>CACXSS010000288.1 GCA_902770245.1 uncultured Planctomycetota bacterium
CCGTCAGACGCTCGCATTAAATGCCGTCAGTCCTATCGTATCAACGGCGGAATGGAAGGCGCCGCAGGAAACGACAAAAAATGGCGAAGTTCCGGGCTTTCCTTCGATCTGACCGGCACAGCTAAAAACGATCTCAAAGTCGGTATCAGCCAAATCGTTGACGGCGCTGCCAACACAATTCTGGTTGGAGAAAACGCCAACAACCGCGCTGACTGGTTTACCGCCAGGACTACTGCAGATCAGTTCAAAAACTGCATTATGTATACAACAGATAACGACTGGGGAAGCAAGCAGTTCATCATCAACCGCAGCATGGATGATACACAAAATAAGATTATAGTTGCCCGTCCCTCCAGCCGACACCGAGGCGTTGCTTTGGTTGCCTTTGCCGACACTCACGTCATTTCCCTCAAAGACAGTATTCAGTACAACACGTACAAAATGATTATGTGTCCTAACGACAAAGGCGTTTCTTCTTTGGGCGTTACTATCAGTATTGACCAAGTTGACAACAACTATCCATGATATTTGTTAGCAGGTTATACGCATCAGTCTGCTGCAAGGGAACAATGGCCAGGACGCATAAATCCTCCTTTGTTCCCTTGTTGTTGTTAGAAAACAATTCTTTCATTTCCATGGATTCTGCCCTCAACGCTCTTCGAGTTCGATACGCACAGGCGTCGGTGTACAATTATAATACGCCAGGACGCAATGGGGGCGTTGTCTGGCTGGACGAGTCCAACGCGTCAGACGTCATTTTTACCGGCGATTTGCACGGGCATCGCGGGAATTTCTACGATCTGTGCGAATTGGCGGATTTGGATAACAACCCGCGCCGACATCTGGTCTTTCAGGAACTCTGTCACGGGGGCGCCGCTTATTCAGACGGCAGCTGCGCTTCGCATCTGCTGGTGGAAGACGTTGCCCAAATGGTCTGTCAGTATCCCGGTCGCGTTCATCTGGTTTTGGGCAACCATGAAATGGCGGAAATGACCAACTTCCCGATTCGCAAACGGGGGAAATTGCTCAATATTCTTTTTTCCCTGGGGCTTCAACATCGATACGGAACCGCCAACGCCTGGCAGGTTCATGAATGGATGACAAAATGGTTCTGGTCATGTCCGGTCGCAGTTCGATGGAAAAACGACGTCTTTTTTGCTCATTCCATTCCCTCGGACTGTCCGAATTATCCTTTCGACTTTTCATTCTTTGACCGTTCTCTTCAAGAACGGGACTTTTCTTATAATGGAGAATTTTCCCGTCTGGTTTGGGGACGCGATTATTTTGAAGACAACGCTTGCGCTTTTGCAGACGGAATCGGAGCAAAATTTCTCATTACAGGACACGAACCCTGTTTGGAAATGGGATTCAAACAGCCGAATCCCATTCAGATTATTTTAGATTGCTGCGACGACACGCCGGCATATATTTATCTCACTGCTGACATGCCGACAGATCCGATGACCATACGTTCAGCAGTGCATTTTCTGTAGTCAGGTTCAAGCGCCTGAAAAGCTTGAACCGTTTTTATTTTTTAGGAGGCAATATAAATATGAAAAGAAAGCGCTTAACGCTCTTGACTCTGACTGGTTTGCTCGCGTTGACTTTTGTCAGCGCCGTGTCAGCTCCTCAACAGAACGTTCAAACTCAACCAACCGCTCAAAGGACGGTTAATTCAAAGATGAAAACAGAAAATTTGACTCTTACGCAGGATTGGGACAAGGTCTTTCCCAAAAGCGACAAGGTAATTCACACTAAAGTTACGTTTGTCAACCGCTATGGAATCACGCTGGCAGCGGATATGTACGTTCCCAAAGACGCTCAAGGGAAATTACCCGCCATCGCAGTTTCCGGACCGTTTGGCGCGGTGAAAGAGCAGGTTTCCGGCTTGTACGCTCAAACGCTTGCTGAACGCGGATTTCTGACAATTGCCTTTGACCCCTCGTTTACAGGCGAAAGCGGCGGAACTCCCCGTTACGTAGCATCGCCGGACATCAACACGGAGGATTTCTCGGCGGCTGTCGATTTCCTGTCAACAAACGATCGCGTTGACCCGGAACGAATCGGAATTCTGGGCATTTGCGGCTGGGGCGGAATGGCAATCAACGCCGCCGCTATGGACACCCGAATCAAGGCGACTGTCGCCTCAACGATGTACGACATGACTCGCGTCAACGCGAACGGATATTTTGATCAGGCGAACAGCGAAGAAGCCAGGTTTGAAATGAAAAAAGCGCTCAACGCTCAAAGAACCAAAGATTACAAAGCGGGAGAATACGAACTTGGCGGCGGCGTGCCGGACGTTCTTCCGGAAGACGCGCCCCAGTTCGTAAAGGACTATTTTTCTTACTACAAGACCCCGCGCGGATACCATCCCCGATCGCTCAACTCCAACGGCGGCTGGAACAAGACGTCGGCGTTGTCGTTTATCAACATGCCGATTCTGAAGTACAGCAACGAGATCCGCTCTGCCGTTTTGATTATCCACGGCGACGCGGCGCATTCCTGTTACTTTGGCAAAGACGCCTACACCAACATGGTCAAGGGCAATAAATACACAGACAACAAAGAACTGCTGCTCATTCCCGGCGCGTCACACGTTGACCTCTACGACGGAGGAGAAAAGAAAGTCATTCCGTTTGACAAACTGGAAGCGTTCTATAATCAGTATCTCAAGTAATTCGTCTGTTGAAAAGATAACGCAACTATCAGCGGAGAGTTTTTTGGCAAACGCTCCGCTGATGGCATTTTCAATTATTGGAATTTGAATAACGCGTCTTTATTTCAGCGCTTCTTCCGCTAACGCGGCGGCAACTTCGACGCACTTTGTACAGGGCGTTTTGCAGACCGTTTTGATCTCTTTGCAAAGTTCAGACCCGGTTGCAGCAACAAAGCCTTTGATAATCGCTTCGTGCTTTTCCTCAGGCGTGATTCGTAACGCCGCGTGCAGTGCGCCGCAGCGTCCGCCGGGAGCGCGACCGCCTCCGCAGGCGGCAAGTTCTTCTTCCAATTCTGGAAACCCGCAGCCCATTGCGACCGATTGAGCGCAGTTCTTGTGCGGCGTCATCTGAAAATACTCTAATGCGTTGTTCATTTTTTGATTCTCCTGTTTTTTTGTTTTAAAGTATGCGTCTCACGGAACATTCAAGTACTCGCTGACGTCGAGGAAAAGCTGTTCTTCAAACAGGGGTTCGGACTCGAACGTTTCGCCTAAATGATAGTCCCGGCGATTTTCTGGATTGTATTTCTCCCATTTCTGCCCGTCGGGAGAAACCGGTTCCCCCGTCTTGATAAACGACGCCCAAGTGTTAATCATCTTTTCTGACATGACCTTGGCGGACGGATGATCGGGAAGCATGTTTCCAAAGACGTATTCCAGTTCCGAGGCGTGAGCGACGCCGTGAAGCGAGTCAGGCGCCTCCGTCGGGTTGCGGAAATCAAAGCGATAAAAATAAACCGGGCAGCCGTGTTTTGCCAGCGCGTCGGCAAAAGGAACCTGCGTTGCGGAAATGAGCGCGGCGCCATATAAACGAGAACACGCCTTGAAAACAGCGTCAGCGGAATGGCAACAAAAAACGAAAAAAACAATGCTTTTATTCTCATGATAATTTGTGTATGTTGAGATTTACTACACTGTCTATTGCCTACTGTCTACTTAACTATCTTAAGCGCTTTGAGCCACATTTCAACGGCTTTCGCTGTCATTCGGGGGTCTCTTTGGGCGATTGAGCCTTTAATCGCCAAGCCTTTCTGGACGACTTTCGCCCGAGGGAAGCGTCTCTGCAAATTCTGGGCGGTTTTGCCCAGTCCAGACCCTTCATGCGTGCAAAACGGGATGATAATCTTGCCGTTGAGGTTCTCCTTTTCCAGGAACGAATAGATAATCATCGGGCAGTCGCCAAACCAGATCGGATATCCGATAAAAATCACCTTGTAGGAGGACAAATTCGGCAGTTGTCCCGCAATCGCCGGACGGGCGTTGCGCCGCTGTTCTTCTTTCGCCTGACCGACGCACGCTTCAAACTTTGGCGAGTACGGTCTGGCTTCTTTGATTTCGTAAAGATCCGCGTTGAGCCGTCGG
>CACXSS010000289.1 GCA_902770245.1 uncultured Planctomycetota bacterium
GGTTTCGTTTGTCGTCGAGCAGACGGGCTATCCGGAAGAAATGGTTGAGATGGACGCTGACCTGGAAGGCGACCTGGGTATCGACAGCATCAAAAAAGCTCAGCTGATGGGCGAACTGAATGAGAAGTATCATTTCGTCGACGTTTCCGCCCCGGCTGACAACGACATGTCTCTGGATGACTTCGCAACGCTGGCGTCGATTAGAGATTATCTCCTTGGCAAGGCAGGGGAAAGTCAATTAGCAATGAGCAATGAACAATTAGCAATTGACGCAAACGCCGCTCCCGTAACAACGCCTACTCCTGAACCTGAACCCGCTCCCGCTCCTAAAAGTTCTGGCGCTGCGTCGACCGTTTCAGTTTCTAAAGAAGAATTGGAAGCCGCTCTGGTTTCGTTTGTCGTTGAGCAGACTGGCTATCCGGAAGAAATGGTTGAAATGGACGCTGATCTCGAAGGCGACTTGGGCATCGACAGCATCAAAAAGGCTCAGCTGATGGGCGAACTGAACGAGAAATATCATTTCGTCGACGTCTCCGCCCCGGCAGACAACGACATGTCTTTGGACGATTTCCCAACGCTTGGCTCGATTAGAGATTATCTGCTTGGCAAAGCGGGGGAAGCAGGATTGAAGGGAGGTAACGAAACGACCGGCGGGAGTGAAGCTGCTCTTCATGAAAGTGAACCTCAAGAAGAACCCGCTCTTGCGCCTTCATCCAAAGCTTCTGTACAAAGTCCTAACTTCAAAGATGAGCTTGCCGCGTTCCTGATTAACTTTGTTGTCGAACAGACTGGCTATCCGGAAGATATGGTTGAAATGGACGTCGATTTGGAAGGCGAGCTGGGAATTGACAGCATCAAAAAGGCCCAGCTTTTTGGCGAACTGTCGGAAAAGTATGAGTTGGTTCCGTTGGGAGATATGTCTCTGGACGATTTTAAGACGTTACGTGACATTTACAACGCTATTCTTCAATGCGCTCGATAATTGAGAAATAATGAATAATGCCGCCATAACCGGAATGGCGTTTGCCGTTCCGGAGAAAATATTGGATAACGCTGAAATGCTACGTCGATTTCCGAAGGGAAATATGGAATCGTTCCTCAAGGTAATCGGCATAGAACAGCGACATGTTCTGTCTGAGGGCGAGTCGGAATCCGATATCGCCGTCAAGGCGGCAGAGGAGTTGTTTGCTCAAACGGGGGTCGATCGATCTGAAATTGACGCTATTGTTTACTGTACGCAAACTCCAGATTTTCGTTCTCCTACTACAGCGACGATTATGCAGGCTCGACTCGGCTTGCAGTCCAATATTCTTGCATTTGACATGTCTCAGACCTGTTCTTCTTTTATTCATTTAATGCAGGTCTGCAACAGCTTGATAGCCAGCGGCGCCAGAAAGAAGATTTTGGCTTTTACCGCTGATGCAACGTCGCAATTAATCCACCCGATGGATGGCACTCAGGTTCCTATTCATGGCGACGGCGCTATCGCCACTCTGGTTGAACCTTCGCTGGATAACGCATTGTCTTTTGAATGGTTTGATTTTTCTGTTGACGGATCCCAGCAAGACCGAATCAAAATTCCTATGGGTGGAAGTCGCATGCCGTTCAATCCTGATAAAATCGAAGAAACTGTTGACGGGTTTGGGAATATTCAAACGTCATTGTACTCTCACATGGACGGCGCTGCCGTATTTCATTTTGTAGTTCACACCATTCCAAAGTTTGTTAAACAGGCGTGCCAGAAGAACAACGTCAAGCTGG
Source organism: uncultured Planctomycetota bacterium (assembly GCA_902770245.1). Taxonomy (GTDB): domain Bacteria; phylum Planctomycetota; class Planctomycetia; order Pirellulales; family Thermoguttaceae; genus RUG11551. Next base: position 1,762 of record CACXSS010000289.1, read on the forward strand.
AAGATTACGATCTGATTATTTTCCATCAGGCGAACAATATGATGGTCGACATGCTGTACAAGCTTCTTAAAGTTCCAACTGAGAAAAGAATGTATTTCGTCAAAAACGTTGGGAATATGAGCGGCAGTTCTCTTCCTGCGACGCTTCATGAGGCGATTCGAATTGGGAAATGTGGACCGAACTCCCGCGTTCTGCTGACTGGATTCGGGGCCGGCATGAGCTGGGCGACCATGTCAATTCGTCTCGGAGACGTCATTGTCGGCAACGGCGTGGAATAACGTTTACAATACATATTCTTGTGAAAAGCCCGCCGTGTACGGGCTTGACAAATATCCTTTTTTTGATAAAATGTATCAAAGTTGAGTGAAAGGACGAGATTCGTTCTCTCCTGACACAAAACTGACCTAACTAAATGTTGTACGTTCCTGACCTGTCCGGTCTGACGCTCTGCGTCGTCCGAACGGAAAAGGCGAGATAGCAAATCTGCATACCGTTCCGTCCTGGCGTCTTTTCAGCCAGACGAAATACTACGTCGATTTACACAGGGATTGTTCGTTCCCTGCCTCGCTTTACAGGATTTTCATTCCTTCCCCTCCAACCCTGTTTGAACCATGGAACGCCGTATAGCGTTAATCGGAATTATTGTCGAAGACGTCGACCGCGCCCCGGACGTCAATCGGATTTTGCACGACTACGCCTCGTATATTATCGGGCGCATGGGCGTCCCCTATCGACCGGAACAACTGAGCATAATCAGCGTTGTTGTCGATGCCCCGCAAAACGAGATCAGCTCCCTGTCCGGAAAACTCGGTATGCTTGACGGCGTAACCGTCAAGACGGTACAGGCGAAGCAGACAGTAGGGAATAGGGAGTAGTTTTTTAACTCCTCACTCCTCACTCCTAACTCCTCACTCAAAACACTTTAGACTTAACCAACTACCATGTATGACCCCAAATCCCCTCATGCCGTTGATTTTATCAACGATGAAGAAATCAAAGCAACGCTCAAGTTTGCTGAAGAGAACAAGAATAATCGTGAAATGATCGAGGCGTTAATCGAACGCGCTCGAGACTGCAAAGGACTGTCACATCGAGAAGCCCTCCTGCTGCTGGACTGCGAACTGCCGGACTTGAACGAGAAAATGTTCGCTCTGGCGAAGGAAATCAAGGAGAAGTTCTACGGACGCCGAATTGTCATGTTCGCGCCGCTGTACCTTTCCAACTACTGCGTCAACGGCTGTACGTACTGCCCGTATCACGCTAAGAATACGCACATCCGCCGCAAGAAGCTCACGCAGGACGAGATTCGGGCGGAAGTCATTGCTCTTCAGGACATGGGACACAAGCGTTTGGCTCTCGAGACGGGCGAGCATCCGACCATGAACCCGATTGAGTACATTCTCGAATCCATCAAAACGATTTACTCGATCAAACACAAAAACGGGGCGATTCGACGCGTCAACGTCAACATTGCCGCCACCACGGTTGAGAACTACCGCAAGCTCAAGGAAGCGGGAATCGGCACGTACATCTTGTTCCAGGAAACGTACAACAAAGAGGCGTACGAAACCCTTCACCCCACCGGACCGAAACACGACTACGCCTGGCATACTGAGGCGATGGACAGAGCCATGGAAGGCGGCATTGACGACGTCGGCTGCGGCGTTCTGTTCGGCTTGAACCTGTATCGTTACGATTTCGTCGGCATGCTCATGCACGCAGAACATCTGGAAGCGGTGCACGGCGTCGGTCCGCACACGATTAGCGTCCCGCGAATCCGTCCGGCGGACGACATCGACCCGCTCAACTTTTCCAACGCGATTCCTGACGACATTTTCGTCAAAATCGTATCGGTGTTCCGCATTGCCGTTCCGTACACCGGCATGATCGTTTCCACTCGAGAATCAGCAGACGTTCGCGCCCGGGTTTTGGAAGTGGGCATCTCCCAGATCAGCGGCGGCTCCCGCACGTCCGTCGGCGGGTACGTTGAAGAAGAGCCGGAAGAGGACAACTCCGCCCAGTTCGACGTCGAAGACCGCCGCACGCTTGACCAGGTTATTAACTGGCTGCTCAAACTGGGATACATCCCCAGCTTCTGCACAGCGTGTTACAGAGAAGGTCGCACCGGCGACCGATTTATGAAACTCGTCAAGTCGGCGAAAATCGGCAACTGCTGCCAGCCCAACGCCCTGATGACGCTCAAAGAGTACCTGGAAGACTACGCCTCGCCCGATACCAAAGCGGCAGGAGAAAAGCTCATTCAGGAAGAACTCAAGTACATCTCCTTTAAACAAATTTTTCGTGTTTTTCGTCATATTAGTGTTTTTCGTGTTTAAAAAACATTACGTGTTACGAGAGACTTTTGTGAAGCGCTTGCGCCAACTCCTCACTCCTCACTCCTAATTCCTAACTCGCAACCGCAAAGATTTCAAAAACACCAACGCATTATTTCAGTCCCCCGTACTTTCGAGTGCGGCGGTTGAAGTCGTCGATCGCCTGCTGGAAGGTGGACTTGTCGAAGTCCGGCCAGAGGACGGGCGTAACCCAGATTTCAGCGTAGCTGATTTGCCAAAGAAGATAGTTGCTTATTCGCATTTCGTTTGCAGTGCGAATAAGCAAGTCTGGGTCCGGCGCGCCGGCTGTGTAGAGATTGCAGGCGATTAGATTTTCGTCGATGTCTTCCGGCTGAAGAGCGCCGTCTTTGACCTGCTGCGCCAGCGCGCGGCAGGCGTCGACGATTTCCGCCCGGGATCCGTAGTTTATCGCCAGCTGAAGCGTCAAGCCCGTGCAATGCGCCGTCGCTTCAATCGTCTTATCCATTTCTTTCAAAGCGGATTCTGGAATCCCGTCTCGGCGCCCTAAAACTCGCAGGCGAATATTGTTCTCAATGAGCGTATCGCGTTTGACGATCATAAACTGCTCTAAAAGAAACATCAACGCTGAGAGTTCCTCTTGAGGGCGTTTCCAGTTCTCGCTGGAAAAGCAGTACAGAGTCAGATACTCTATTCCTTTATCGACGCAGAATTCGACCGCTCGCTGAACGGAGTCGGCGCCGCGTTTGTGTCCTTCGCTTCGAGCCAGACCGCGTTCGACAGCCCAGCGGCCGTTGCCGTCCATGATAATGGCGACGTGTTTTGGCGGCGCAATTTGAACGTTAGTATCAGCAGGGGTCGTATCCATATTGGCTATTTGCTTTTTAGAGGCGAGAGAGCTGTCAGCGTCGTCTACTCGCCTTGACGATTCAATCAATATATTGTATAATTCCATTATACCTGTTTTTGAGGAATAGGGAATGGGGGCGGAGACAATTAGCAATTGTCAATTAGCAATTAGCAATTTACGCAAGCGGCGGCGAGGCGCCGCTCCCAGTCCGCGCTGCCGCGCGAGACGTATTATAGCCGCTCCCGTTGGTCGCTACCT
>CACXSS010000290.1 GCA_902770245.1 uncultured Planctomycetota bacterium
CATTTGTCCTATTATAGAAAACAAATAAGATAAAGTTTTTCCAGAGCCAGTGACACCCTTAAGGGTCTGAAAACGATCGCCTTTTAAAAAGCCCTCTGAAAGTTTTTCGATTGCCTGTCCCTGGTCGCCACTCGGCTCAAACGGAGAAACTACTTTGAATTCACGCATAAAAAACTCCTGGGAAAAAATGATTTCCCGACGATACGCATCGGCAAACGATTGGAAATTCAATTATTAAAAGCGGACGCTGTCTTGAAATGAACGTTGTCGTTTTTGGGAAACGCGCCAACGAAACCGCACCGCCCTGCGTCCAATAATTAGTATACCCTATGAGAAACATTTTGCAAGAGGTTTGTTACAAAAGAGCATTAAATTATTTCAAAAATTTTTGATATTCAGGCAAGAAAGCGAGAAAACGCAGTAAGCGCTTATTGTCAATGAGGTTAGAAAAACAGGGCTTATTATTGAGTCTCGCCGCGATTCTTCCCGCCTAATCTCTATTTATGTTTGGCTTCCCGGACGCTGAACGCGCTCCAAACCGGCGGGTTCGGCATGAACGAGCGAAGCTGAGCGCCAGTCAGACCGGTCAGTTTTTCTACTGAAAAAGACCCTGACTGGTTTTGGAATTCCGTACACGAGTTATCGTAGAAAATAATATTGCTATTAACCTCTTTGTTAAAGTAATTGACAACAGGTTTGTTAATCGTCCAGCTCAATTTGGGATTCCTGGCGATTTCAGGAACGAAGTTGATATTAATCCCAAAGTCGCCCAAAATGACGATGTCGTCTTCCCCGCGAATGTACTCTTGAAGCATGGAGAACGTTTGAGTCAAAACGGAAATCTCAGACGCCGCTCTTGCCGGATCAATCCAGACGTTCATGGCAATAAACGTAAAAGCCGGATATTTATCGGTACTTCGAGCGGTAAACAGAGCGGCAATCGGGGCGCAGGTCATACGCGTTCCACATTCCAGAATCAGCAGCGTACTTCTGTCAGCGTCTACAGCGCGGCGATTGAAAATAAACGCAACGTACGGCGCCTGATAGTTTTTATCCTGCTTGTACGCTGGCGGATAGGCGGTCAGATAGCTATACGTTCCGCCGTCGGCGTTGAGAGCGTTGACCCACTGTTCGATTACCTGCAAGTCGGAATCGTAAAAGCCCTGCACCGCCAATAAATCAAACGATTGCGCCGTTCTGACAAGCGTTTCCTGAACAACCGGTTCCGAGAATTTCATCAGATTCATTCGATTCAGACAAACCGTCCCCATTCGGATGACCTGGCGATTTACCGGGGTTGGCGGAGTAAAAGACACTGTATTTGATCCCGTCTGCGAAACAGGCGGCGTTTTGGTCCCATACGAAACAGACTGGCGAACCGGCGCTGTCTTTGCTGGCGCAGGAACGCTCGCAGGGGTTTGCGCCATCGCAGAGGCTGGCGCGCTGGGCGCAGCGCTATAGGGCTGATCGTCCAGAGGAGCGATCGCCAGGGAGCTGTCGTCCGGCATGCCGGGAAGAGCAAAATCGTCGTCAATAGCCGGCGCTTCAGACTGATTGACAAAGGCGCTGGACGGTTCGTCGAGAGTTGGAAGAGAAGGCTGTACGTCCTCTGAACCAGAACCGGATTCGACAATCGGCTTGGCGACAACGCGACGCTGAATTGAAACCGGATTGACGTGAAACGTCATCGGCCCAATATTTAATTCTTTCTTCTCCGCGGACGGCTGCAATTCGAAATACCGAAAAAACAGCGTCAGAACGACAAACAGCGTTATAATGCCGATTATCCGATTTTTGAAAGGCGCCAGGAGAAGAAATCGTAAAATTTTTAACATATTTCAATTATTATTGAAACCCTTTTGGGATTCAGGTGGTATACTATAATAGGACATTCTACAATATACCATTAATTTTCAATAATGAAGTCATTTTTTGAAAAGTTATTAGCAATATCGACTATATAATTATATAAACTTAATCCATTATGATGCGAAAACGACTATTTTTATCGATTTTATCGATTTTAACAGCCCTCTGCGGGACAGGGTTCGGGGAAACGCTGGTTCTCAAACACGGCGGACGCGTCGAAGGGTCAATTCTTAACCCGGCAGGCGCCCAAGAGCTGGAAACGTACCGAATTCGCACCCGAACCGGCATTGAGCTGGAAATCTCTGCCGATCAGGTAGAATACGTAGTTCACCCCGGCGGGGCGTACGAGCAGTACGACAAAAAAGTCAAGCTGATGGCGGATTCCGTAGAAGGCAACCTGACAATGGCTAACTGGTGTAAAGCCAACAACTTATCGTCGCTGGCAGACCGTCATTACCGCCGGATTCTGGAGCTGGAGCCGGACAACAAAGAGGCGCGCCGAGAGCTGGGGTACATCTGGCACGAAGGCGCATGGACAACCCCGGACGAAGCCTATACCGCCATGGGCATGGTAAAATACAAGGGAAGATGGATCACTCCGCAGGAAAAAGAGATTCTGGAAAACCGCAAGTCCAATCAGCAGGCGCAAAATCAATGGAGAAAACAGGTTATACAGTGGCGAGACGAGCTGTTCGGGAAAAAGCACGAGCAGGCTCTTGCCGGTTTGATGGGAATTACCGACCCGGACGCCGTCCCGGCTTTGGGGCAGGTTCTTGGTTCAGACCGTCGGGCGGAAGCGCGTCTGATTTACGTTAAAGCGCTTGGAAAATTGGGAACGCCGGACGCCATGAAGGTTCTGGGACAGTGCGCCATGAACGACCCGCTGGAAGAAGTGCGGCTGTCGTGTCTGGATCAGCTCAAGCAGCATCAGGCGCAAGCCGCCGTTGACTATTTCAGCGTCGAGCTAAAAAGCAAGAACAACGCCCGCGTCAACCGGGCTGGGGAACTAATCGGGGAAATTGGCGACATGAACGCCGTCCCCGCTCTGATTGCAGCGTTAATTACGCAGCACAAGTACACCATTGCCGGCGGTCCCGGCATGTCCGCCTCGCAAGGCAACGACGGCGTTTCCGGCTTGACAATGGGCGGCGGACCGAAAACGATTCTCAAAACGCAGCCTAACCTCTCTGTTCTCAACGCTTTGCAAAAGATTACCAATCAGAATTTCGGGTACGATAAAGCCGCCTGGACGAGATGGTACTCTCGCAACAAGCAAGGTGGAGTCGAGTCAAACCTGCGGCGAAAAGAAGAAGGCGGAAAATAAACCATGAAAATCTCGATCAAAAAAATCGTATTGTCAATAATCGCTGTAATATCAGTGATATTGTGCATTCTGATAATCGCAAGCTTCATATTGGTTCACAATTTTTTCAACAGTCATCCCTTTAGTAAAACTCATTGGACGCCTGAAATCCAGAAGTTTGTTGAAAGCGAGCTAAACGTTCCGCTGCCGGACTCCGTTCCGGTTCAATACTTCTTTTTCGAGACATTCCTGGATTATCGCTCAGAATTGTTGATTTCCGTCCCGTACTCAGACGTTCCCAAATACATTCCCCAAGGCATAAAGGAAGACGCCCAGTTTGACAGCAAAACAGAATTTTTAGGATACATAAACTCTAAGAAAATAGATTATTCTCTTAAGATAAAGCTCAAAGAATTAGAGTTCTATAAAAAGTATTCCGGAACGATACCAGACAAAAGAGTGCATTGCAAAGTTCTCGTTCTGTCTCCGCAGGACTTTGCGTCACTCCCCGCCTCTGCCCCGGTTGACGTCTTGATTTACTTCTTTGAATTTTAGGAAAGACGCTTAGGCGAGCCACGGGTGTAAACCCGTAGGTGTGAGCGTTAGCGAACGTAATTACGCAGTTCGCCGAAGGCGAACCGAATCGGTGTAAAGAACAACCTCCGATGAGCCAGCCCCGCTGAAAGGCTGAGACGCAGTCGGAAACCGTACCGGGTCGCGGACGAAGTCCGCAAAAGAAATAGGCGAGCAGTTGGGATTAGCGCTGTCGGAGTTACTGTAATAAAGTCAAGTAGTTGAATAAGAAAAATTTAGATAAAAATCTAAAATTTTCTTACGTATTTTGGTTTGTTGAACCAAGCATA
>CACXSS010000291.1 GCA_902770245.1 uncultured Planctomycetota bacterium
CTAGAAATATTGAACTGCTACGCAGTTCCAGAAGAACGCTAAAGCGTCTGCTTTTCAACTCCTCACTCCTAATTCCTAACTCCTAACTCTTTTACGTAGAAGCAGACCGACAACGCCGAGAACGAGCAGCGCCCAGGTTGACGGTTCTGGGACGCCGGAGCCGGGTTCGGGACTTGGTCCAGGTTCAGCCGACGCGACTAAATACAAGCCGTCCCCTCTGCCTTCCAAACCAAAGAAGTTTGTATAATTCGACAGCCAGGACGTGTAATCGCCTGCGGTAAAGCCGTCGTCTGAAACCAGCTTGTACCCGGTCGGATCGTCTTCTAAAGCCGCAAACCAGACAGATGCGTCGCCAGCTTCAAAGAACAGTTCAATCGTTGACGGGTTGCCGGTAAACGCAAAGTCTGAACCGGAAGCCGGATCGTTGACGATATTCAGCACGTCGAAGACGTCTTCATCGAACGACGAGAATTCAAAGATAATCTTGCCGTCGTCCATAACCATGACGTTGCCGGTTACGTTCGCCGTTCCCACCGAGTTGCCCGGCGAGAAACGACCTCCAGCTTGAACGAGCAGGTCGCCGTTCATGTTCCCTTTCAAATCCAAACGTCCGCCTGTAACAGCAAAATACTGAACATCAACGGCAACGCCTGTTTCATTGTTCAGTTGAAGCGTTCCTGACCCTTTCTTTTCGATGCTGTTCGCAGTTATCGAGCCGTTGAAGGTTGACAATTTGTCGTTACTGAGAACGAGGTCTTTCCCGGTTCCGGCAACCGTTCCCGCTGCTCCGGAAAGGTTGTTCAACTGCATGGCGTTTTCGCCAGTATAGTTCGCGAAGTTAAGAGTTCCGTTGACGACAACGTCGCTGGAAGAAGCCAGATTCGCGACGCCGGAAAGAGCCAGCGTCTGACCTGCCGCGACGCTCGTTGCGCCTGTATAGGACAGATCTCCGGTAAACGAAATAGTTCCATTGTTATTATCATTCCTGTGTATAATGGAAACGCCTAATTTCGATGTTTCACCGTCTGAAAGCGCCCCGCTGAACGTATTGGAGGTATTGTTGGAGTTTGACTGTATTTTTAACGTCTTTTCTCCGCTAGCGGCGCCAGATTTAATAGCGCTGGAAACCGTACGACCGCTGCCATTGATTCCTAACAACGCATCATCTACAACGACAAGGTCGCCGGACATGTTGTCGTTGAGTCGAAGAGCGCCGTAATTTTCTTTGTTGCCATCGCCGGCAAGAAGAACTTTCGCCTTTAACTCAGCGTATTCAACGTAAACCGTCGTACCCGGATTGATTTCAAAGGTAACGCCCTCGAATTCGCGTCGGTTTGTATAGACTTTGCTGCTGTCAGTGCAATCGTTATTTACCAGCGAAATCTTGCCGGTGAAGTTGTCCGGCGTGAGGTTGGGGAACTGAATGTTGCCAGCGCTGTTGGAAATTCGCACTTCCAAATCGCCTGCGCCGGAAATCCTGGCAACGTTAATCTGCTTTGTATTGGCGCCCGTCAAAACGGAAAGCGCGCCATCGTTAACAGTAACGTCGCCGGAGAAGGAAAACGCGCCGTCGAGATTGACGGTGTTATCTCCCTGTTTAACAATCTTGCCAGCGCCAGAAATAGCGTTGGTCATTGTATCCCAAGCCAGATCGTCGGCAAAGGTTAGCGTTGCGCCTTGAGCGATAGAAACCGCGCCGGCGCCGGATCCTAACATACCGTAACTGCTGAGAATTATCTGCCCGGCGTTGATAGTCGTTGCGCCAGTGTAGTTGTTGGGATTGTCGGCAGAGCCGGTGATCATCATTGTGCCGGCGCCATTTTTGGTAATTCCATGTCCTTTGGCATTCCACAGTTTGGCGGAAACAATCAGGTCAACGCCATCGTTGGACGTTCCCGGCGCAACGTTAAAGGTTATGCCTGCGTTGTGAAGATTAAATCCGTTTGACCCGGTAACGTAGTTTGTCGCTCCGCCGTTGGTAGTAAACGTCGTTGCGGAATTGTTGACAAGATTTAGTACATTGTCAACGCGATTGCCTGTATTAAAGGAACCTCCGCCGACGGAATCAAACGTAATTTCCGTTTGATTTGAAAGCCACAACGCCTTGTCGTTGGCGCTGGGATCGATTGTAACAGCCCCGCCGTTATTAATATTGATGTACTTCCCGGTGAACGTACCGCCGTTGAGGTTGTTGATGGTCAAAGTAGAGCCGTCGGCAACCAGAGCGCCGTTTGCGTCGATAGTCAATTTTGTAACAGGAATATTGAATATCCCGCCGCCGGTAACCTTGAGCGTTCCAGACCCGCTGATTACGCCGCCAGCCCAATCCCACGATCCAAAAGCGTCCGTCGCCATTTCCAGCGTAGCGCCGGATTCGACTCTTGCCGCGCCTGTTCCGATTCCATTGACGTTGGTCAGCGCCAGCGTTCCTTCGGAAACCGTTGTCGCGCCGGAAAATTCGGTATTAGAATGGCTGACAGTCAAAACGCCCGCTCCGGTTTTTTCCAACGATCCGGAACCGGAAATCGCGTCAGAAAGAGTTAAATTGTAGCCTGAACCAATATCAAAAGTCCCAGCTCCTGACATCGTAACCGGGTTGGAAAAAGTTCTTGACTTTTCACCGCCTTCTTTGAACTCAACGCCCAACTTGTTCGTTCCGTCAATCGTCCAGGAATTGGCGTTGATATCATTCGTGTTAGCGTAATACCATTGAGCGTCCCCGCCTTCTTTGGCTACAAGCATAACGTCGGATTGTCGAGCGTAAACAGTCCACGAGGTTGTCGGCGAACCGTTAACGTACACTTGCATATTTTCAAATTGGGAAATATTGCCGTTAATAAGAGAATAGCCGTCATCGTAAGATTTGATAACATTCCACCAGCTCGTTTCGCTATCGTTATTGAACGTCAAATCGATAATTCCGGATTTCAAAGCAGCGCTGCTGACAATGAGCCAGTCGGCATCGTCGTTGGCGCTGTCATTTAAATCAAAACTGATTTTTCCGCCGTTAAGAGAAAGAGCGCCAACCGAAATAATTTGAGACGCGGACGTTTCGCCCACTACCAAATTCCCTCTTTCACTAATATTGAAGTTGTTGCTAATATTATTAGGATTTCCCAATACAAGAGTCCCATCGCCATCAATATTGACATTCAAAGAATTCAACTTCGCGTTTCTGGGAAGAACAAGCGTACCGTCGGAAACGGTTGTATCTCCGTCGTACGTATTAACCCCTGACAACGTCAGCGTTCCTTTGCCGGTTTTGGCAAGCGCGGCAGGACCGGAAATGACGCCGGAAAATACGGTGTTGTCTGAATTGTTGAGCGTTAAAGAACCGCCTGCGCTGGTTGTAACGTTTCCCGCTCCGCTGAGATTGTTAAACGTTTGAGTTGTAGCGCCAACGTCAATTGTCGCGCCGCTGGCAAGAGCAACCGACTTGGCGTTAATCAAAGCGTTGGTTCCGGTATAGGTAACGTTATCATATCCAAGAACGGTAAACTGAAGCTTTCCGGCTTGAACGTCAACCGTGCCGGTAAACGAGTTTTCTGAATGTCCCAACGTAAAAGAGTTGGTGTTGCTTGTCCCAACGGTATCGACAACCAGCGCGCCGGATCCCTGCAAGTCGCCGGCAAAAACCATTGAACCTTTAGCGCCAACATCGTAATTATTCTTAGCGTTAAGCGTCGAGCCTTCTGGGATCAAGACGTTGCTGTAATTGACTTTGTTAGCTGATGTACCTTGCCAATGTGCATATTGGACGGCACCGTTAACAGTAATAGTTGTACCTTCAATTCCCACATAGTTGGCGCCTAAAATAACAGAGGTTCCATCTTGAAGGTTTAGTCCAAAATCAGAACCGAATGTATTTATGCCGTCAAAAACAAATTTTCCCTGAATTAAATTCAACGGACAATTTACGTTAGCGCTGTTTCGAATCCATATTTCGCCTAACGTGCCGGATTTATTATATGATACAAAATCCAGGCATGCGTCAGGAGTCGTTTTTATAATCTCGGAAGAGACATAGAAA
>CACXSS010000292.1 GCA_902770245.1 uncultured Planctomycetota bacterium
TTTACCATGGGCGGAATGTTTTAGAAGGGACTCCATGGCGGCTCAAAACGCAGAATCAATCGTATTAAACAGCGTTCCATTCAGCAATACAAGCCAGATTGCAACGCTTTATACGCGGGAATTCGGGAAGTTTTCCGCCCTGGCGAAAGGCTCTCGCCGAGAGAAAAATCCGTTCGACAACGGGCTGGATTATATGGCGCGCCTGAAGACGACGCATTACGTCCGTTCGCAGGGGCTTCAGCTCCTTACGCAGGCAAGCCTTCAGCGATGGTTTCGCGTGGATCGAAACAATCCCGGAGCGTTGTTTGCCGGTTATTACATCATCGAACTTATTGATTCGTTCACAGCGGAATTTGATCCGTCCCCTGAACTGTTCGATTTGACCGATGAAACCCTGGCAGACCTTACCGCCGGTAAAGAGGTTTGGCGAACGCTGACCCGGTTTAACTGGCAGATGCTGAGAATAATCGGCATTGCGCCGCAATGGGACGCCTGCGTTTGCTGCGGGAAAAAAAGAACTCGTCAGGCAGGCTGGGCGTTTGGACTTATCGACGGCGGAGTCGTTTGTCCGAACTGCAAACCGGGGCGAATGAGACTTGTTCTCGTTTCGCACGCTGTACTGGACATTGCCAGACAATTTGCCGATGCAAAACACAACCTGTGGCGTCGGCTCAAAGCGGCGGACAATCACCGCAAAGAGCTTCGCCGTTTAACAGATTTATACATAGCTCATAACCTTGGCTGGGCGCCGAAAATGCAGCGATACAGTCAACTGTTTATTTAGTAATAACGAAAGCGTTACTGGAATGAATACCAGATATCAACTCTGTCGACTTTGTGCATTAGCCGCGTTGAGCGTAACGCTCTTTGCCGGCTGTACAACCATGCAAGTGCGCGGCACAGTCAAGGATTGGGACTCCATTGCGGCAAACATCAACTCACACCCCTCTCCAAAAGTCGACCCAAAAATGCTGGCACAATCGTATGACACGCTCGTTAAAGACCAGAAAAATGACGGCGACGGAACCGGTTCGGACGTCGAATATGTCGGAGACGCTTTTGTTGATTCCTACAGACACGTAGTTAACGACTTGCCAGATGTAACAGTTGCACAATCGTTGTTCAAAGAAGGTTTGGATTTGTTTACACAGAAAAAGTATTCATCGGCGGCGAAGAAATTTTCGTCCTGTCAGTGGAAATGCACCGCCAAAGACACGGTTCTTAAAGAAGACGCCATGTTTATGGAAGCAGAGTGTTACTTCTTTGACAACCGGTACTCCAAAGCGTTCAAACAGTACAACAAGGTTGCAAAAAATTACGAAAATTCCCGTTACTCAGACCGTATGGCGGCAAGACTGTTTGCTATTGGACGGTATTGGGAAAACATGTACGACAAATATCATTACAACACGTTTGCCCCAAATTTCTGGGATAAACGCCGTCCCATGTTTGATACAAACGGAAACGCGCGAAAGGCGTTTACCAGCGCTCAGCTGCAAAATGCAAACGGAACGTTTTCTGACGCCGCCGTTATGGCTTGCGGAAACAACCTTTTCCGGGACGGTCAATATACAGAAGCGTCTGAGCAGTACGACCATCTGTGTGAGAATTATCCCAATTCCAAGTACATTGTTCGCGCCTATCTGCTCAACCTGCAGTGCAAGCTCCAGATGTATATCGGCTCTCATTACGATTCCAAACCGCTGGAAGACGCAGAAAAGATTGCCAACCACCTGATCAACTTCTACGGACCGGAACTGGACGCTCAGATGAGATCGGAAATCAAGGAAATTCAATCCCATTTTGCCGAACAGAAAGCCCAGCGCGACCTGGCAATTGCCGAATACTACAAAGACAAAAAGTACTACGGCGCCGCCAGACAATACTACGGATACGTCCAGAAGGACTATCCCGGCACGGAATCCGCTCAGCAGGCGAGAAACGAATATCAAAAGATTGCCAATCTGCCTTCAGAACCGGCGAAAAAGTTTGAATGGCTCAAGTACATTTTCCCCGAAGATTGATAGTTTAACTTACGAACAACTTTATTCATGAATCGCGTCTTAGCGTTTCTGACGACACTCCTTTCGGCGCTTCTGCTGACCGGTTGCGCCGGTTATCAAATTGGGAATCAGTCTCTGTATACCGCCAATATACAGACGATTTACATCCCGATGGTCAAGGCGCCGTCGTTTAGCCCTCACTTGGGCGAACGAATAACAGAAGCCGTCGCCAAAGAGGTGGAGCTTCGAACGCCTTACAAAGTGGTTCGGGAGTATTACGCCGACGCCGTTCTCAATATCGAGATCGTCGAATACAAACAGGGTATCAATTTCAAGGACAAGTGGGGCGGTCCTCGTCAGGACAATCTCGAAATGAGAGCGAAAGTCGAGCTGGTCAACCGAAGGTCGCTGACTCCGGAATGTGCGTGCGAATTCTCTCTCGACCAGGAAGGCATCGTTTTAGGGCACGGCTCCATGATTCCTGTAGCAGGGCAGTCAACAGCAACGGAACAGCAGGAAGCCATCGACCGATTGGCGAGGTGCATTGTAAACTCTATGGAAAAGCCGTGGTAATCTGATAGAATTCCCCACAGAATGCGTTGAAGTTTCGGATTTTTTTAATCTGTTGCAAAAAAAACTATTATTTGAATTTCAGTAAAAATAAACAGATTTAGAAATATATGCTGTTAAATTGTGAGTATAGGGGGGGGCTGTACAATTTTTACTGATATACATTTATCAAATATTACGTATTTTAACTGGTGAGCAAATTTTTACGCGATATTAAAAAAATCTCTATAAAAAAATTTATATAATCTTGCAATATAATGCGGTGCAATTCGTTATAGAATATACAGTATTTTTTATGATGTTGAATTGTAGATGCAAGTTGTTTTTATAAAAGAAGTTAAATAAAAATAATTTGCCGCGCGGTTTTTCGACGTCTGATAATTTATAGAACTTTAATTGTTCCCCAATTGCGTTTTTTATTGCAATTTTGAAGGTTGGAGAAAATTATGCCAAGAAAATCCAAGACGTTGACCAACCGTCAGCGAGAAGTTTATGAATTCATCAAGCGGACAATCAAAGCTAAGGGATATTGCCCAACCGTTCGCGAAATCGGCGACGCGGTTTCAATCAACTCTCCCAACGGCGTTATTGGGCACCTTCGCGCTCTGATTAAAAAGGGCTTGATTACCCGTCAGCCGCACCTGTCCCGATCGATTCAGCTTGTCAATCAGAAGGAATCCAGCTCTCTTATTGCAGGAGCGACCATTTCCAACAATCAGTTTGTCCCGGCGGAAAATCCTTCTCTGACGATTCTTGAACAGGTCGTTCCAGTTAACGGCGCCAACCAGTTCGTTACCGTTACAGACAATTCGTTCAGCGACTCTAAAATCATAGCTGGAGACGTCCTTGTCATTCGTACGGACGTTCCCGCCAGAGAAGGTCAGACTGTTTTGGCAACCACAAAAACCGGCAAACTCTCTCTGCTCAAATGGGGCGCAGACGCGATTAAAAAGATCGGTCAGGGCAACGTTGAAGATTCTACCCAATGCCTGCCGGTTGTCGGCATTGCCGTCGGCGTTTTGAGAGCGCTCTGAGACTGGTTTTAAACCGCTGTATATAAAACGCAACGCTTTACGAAGAAAGGAGTTATTCTTCTCAAAGCGTTGTTTTGTTTTATAAGATAGTTGTTTCTCGAAAGCGGCGAGGCGCCGCTCCCAATCCGCGCCGACAGGGTCGGTTCCCGATTGGAAGCGGGTAGCGCCAAAACCAGTTTATTCGGAGACATAACCCTTTCCTACTGCCCGTGCGGCTTCGCACCCGCGCGAAACGTATTAACATCGCTCCCGTTGGTCGCTTTAATTATCTCGCAACTCGCAACTCGTAACTCGCAACTAAGTTACGCCTGATGGTTGACGATGACGTCTTCGAGAATGTCGAGACCTT
>CACXSS010000293.1 GCA_902770245.1 uncultured Planctomycetota bacterium
AAAAGTACATGCTCGAAAAGGGCGAAGTTGCTCCGTTGTCCAGCGGTCGACAGGAACTGTTTGAAAACGTTTTCAACAAGTACATCAAATAATTTAGCAGCGAGTAACGAGTTGCGAGTTGCGAGAAAACGCAAGCGCTTTACAAAACCCTGGACGAGCGCTTGCGTAATTCCGAATTCCGAATTTCGAATTAAACAACTCCTCACTCCTCATTCCTAACTCCTAACTATTTATGAGAACCCGTCCACAGCGAATAGCTTTGTCAAGAATTGTCAATACGGTTATAACGAAGAGCGTTACAAACGCCCCTTCGGTTCTTTCTGCGTCGCCGCTTCCAGACGTTCCGCCGGCAGCAGAGGAAGAAGTTAATCCGTGGGTTGGCAAAACTATTCGCATCGGCTTCAGTCCTTTTACAAGCCATCTTCCAATTACGCTTAACCTGGAACAGACGGCGCAGGAAAATAACATCCCCGTTGAAACGACTTTAGGCTCTCAGGAAGAGATTCGTCAGAAGTTTTTTAATGACGAGTTGGACCTGGTTCTGGTTTCGTTGTCAGATTATTTTCAGCGTCCGGAATCGTACATTTCGTCAGACGTTTGCGTTTGCAGCGAAGGTCTGGTTCGTTCTGTATTGCTTTACGGTCGCGTTCAGCAGCCTTATCAGATTAAAACGATTGCTCTGTATCCGACGTCGGAGACGTTCGTTCTGATGACAAAAATCTTGTTGGCGGAGCGTTTTGACATTCATCCGGATTTTCTTATTTTGGATAAAAAGGATAAATGGGAGTTGACTAACGCAGACGCCGCTCTTCTTATTGGCGATTGCGCTCTTCGACAGCCGTCTCGCGGCGACCGTTTTTCTTTCGTTTGGGACATGGGGCAGCGTTGGACTCAATGGACAGGCATTCCGTTTATTTATTATTTCTGGCTGGCGAAAGACAAAGCTTTGGGACGCTTTATCGCCCCCACGCTGTCGCAGACGCGCGATAAGGGCGTTGAACAGCTGCCGAGTCTGGCTCTGCAGGAAGCGCGCCGGTTGAAAATCGATCCGGAGTACTGTCACGATTATTTGAACTCCAAGTTGTCGTTCCGTCTGGGCGGTCGTCAGCGCAAAGGCGTTGAAATTTTCTGCCGTTTGGCAAAAAAACATCTGCTCATCGACATCGGCGCCCCGATTCCGTTCTATAATCAGTTTCGATTCCGGCGTCGGGAGCAGGAACAGACAGCATTTCAGGAACAAAATAAAATCGAACAAAATGACGCTGAATAATCGTAATATAGAGTTGTAAGAAAGATATTTTAACACGAAATACACAAAATAAGCGAAATTATCGAAAGATTTTTAATAACCTTTTCGTGTTTTTTTCGTCATTTTTGTGTTTTTCGTGTTTTAAAAAACTTTGGCGACTCTCAACTCGCCGCTTTAACACGTTTTTACCATGCGTATAATTTCGATTATTCAGTTTTTAGCTATTATTATTTGTACGTCCATAGCTCTGGCGCAATCCGCTCCGACGTTGGATCAGGCGAAAAGTCTTCAACAGCGGGGACAATACCCGGAAGCGATTGAAGCGTATAAACAGCTTATAGAAAACGACGACGAAAACGTCAACTTGCAGCTCGGTCTGGCAGACTGCTATCTGGGGAATCGGAACTATTCCGAGGCGTTGATGGTTCTGTATTCGGTCATCGCTCAGGACAAAACGGTTTTGCCGGCTTACGTCAAACTGGCTCAGCTCAACGCCGTCCAGCTTCACAACGTCGCGGACGCTCAGGCGATTCTCGATAAAATGACAGACGCCAACCCGGAATCGGCGGAAGCGTTTGCTCTCAAGGCGCAATATCTGCTCCAATGGGGAGAAAAAGAAAAGGCGTTAGCCGCCGCCGGGAAAATGGTTCAGCTGGACAAGTCGCCGGCAAGTGCATTGCGTCTGTTACAGATTCTTATCAAGGCGGATAAAATTGCAGAAGCGGAAAAGGCGTTGGCGGAACTGAAAAAAGCGCCGTTCGCGCCGTTTATGATGAACTTCTTTGACGCTCAGATTCTTATGGCGAAAAAGAATTGGGCGGAAGCGTTGAGTAAGTTTGAGGAGGTTCTTAAAGAAGCAGAGTCAAAGCCGGAATTGACGCCCATTGCCGCGCAGACGTGTGAATTTATGGGGTCTTGTTGCGAACATTTAGCCCAGTACGACCGTCAGCTGGAATGTTTCAACGAGGCGTTGGACTACAATCCGAAATCCATGTCGGCTCAGTTGGGACGCGCCATGGCGTTGTGTCATCTTAAACGCAATGCGGACGCCTTGGCGGTCTTCAACGAGATAAAAGCGGCAATCGGCGACGCGGCTTTTTTCAGCGACCAGCGAATTCGGGTTTTGTATTTGAAACTGGAATTGGAACGGCAGAATACGCTCTCGCCGGAAGAACGGATCAAAGCGCAGGAAGAACTGGCTAAACTCAATGCAGACGAAGAAGGGTCTGACGATCCGATTTCGATTTTGGCGCAGTGCGAACTGCTTGTGCGACAGGATAAGGTTGAGGAAGCCAGAAATCTGCTGACCGAGGTTCTGGAAAAAGACCCTCAAAAAGCCGCGTATTGGGCGGCTCTGGCGATGGTCGAACTTAAAGCGAAAAACTACGATGGGGCGGCGAAGACTATTGCCGACGGTAAGAACAAAGTCGGTTTTTCTCCCGCTCTTCTCAACGTCGAACTGAAGCTCATTTTAAGTCAGGATATTAATTCTGCAAAAGAGAAAATTGAGCAGCTTGTTAAGGAACTCGTTTATCTGCCGGCAGACCAGAAAGCTCTGGCGTTTAAAACGGTTTCAGAGGCGTACATACTTCTCAAAGAATACGATCGGGCGCAGGATTTGCTGCAAACGGTTGAACAGCTCAACCCAAAAGACGAAACCGTTCCCTTTTTCCGGATGAAAGTCGCCTTTGCCGCCAACGACGGCGATTTGCTGTTACAACAGTTGGGCAAAGTCCAAAAGACATTTGGCGCGGAATCGCCGGAATCGTATTTCGGTCAGGCTTTGTACGTTATTCTTCAGGTGAAAACCGGCGCTGCGCCAAAATCCGACCTCGACAAAGCCCGCGCATTCATTTACAAGGCGAAAGAGCTTCGCCCCGGCTGGAAAGAACTTCAACAGTTCCGCCTGCCAACTAAGACGATGTAATTTGGCGTTATTCCCGATTGTTTCCCGTTTCTCCCCCCTTGTTTTTTATTAAATAGAGATTATAATTTTATTAAACAATTTGAGAATAATTATCAAAAATCTCAAACAACGATTTTTTCAATTGGAAGGTAATTTGGTACATATTCCAATAATCGTTTCGACCCCCTATTTTTACAAGGAGTTAGATTATGGCTAAATTTGTATGCCCCGTTTGCGGTTACGTTTATGAAGGCGATGCAGCTCCGGAAAAATGCCCGCAGTGCGGCGTTCCCGGCAGCAAGTTCATTAAGAAGGAAGAAGCCGACGCTGGCATCAACTTCGCAACCGTTCACTCAATCGGCGACGGCAAAGTTGACGATCAGCAAATCATGGACGGACTTCACGCCAATTTCACCGGCGAATGCACCGAAGTCGGCATGTACCTGGCGATGAGCCGTCAGGCGGAACGCGAAGGATATCCGGAAATCGCCGACGCGTTCAAGCGTTACGCTTTTGAAGAAGCGGAACACGCCGCCAAGTTTGCGCTGATGCAGAAGCTGGCGCCTGCGCTGGCAAGTTTGAATTGGCTAAGCGCGCCAAGGAACTCGGATTCGACGCCATTCACGACACCGTTCACGAAATGGCAAAGGACGAAGCTCGTCACGGAGCCGGATTCGCCGGATTGCTCAAGAGATTCTTTGAAAAATAAGATTTTGAACCTGCCTTCAAAATAAATTTTTCATTTGAGACGCTGTCTGCTGGCAGCGTCTTTTTTTGATGAATCAGAATGACGCCTTTTCCTCTATTCGCCAATAATTGCTGCCTCTTGATTTTTTTAAAATTCTGGTTATACTTGTAAAAAGAAAGTGACGCTGTCGCGAATTTAAATGGTTATTGTCAAGCCCTGTTTTAACTCCACCTGTTTTAACAAATGAATCACAGCTTTATTATTCGAACGAAAGACGAACTGGATGCAAAGGAAATCCTGAAATATATTGCAGAAGAATATCCAATAATTGTTTTCAAAGATGAATTTCCTGAACTTTCATTCGTATATGTCGGACGTTCTTCTCGCCCAATTCAAATCCTTAAAACAGACGACGGATACGAAGTTCGCCTTCTCGCGCTTTCTTCGGAATACGATTTTTATTTGGTCGAAGATGTTGTCAAACTTCTTTGTTCAATGACTCTTGCCAATGGCTATGACGTTTTGGGAGAGGAAGTTGAAGATTGCGACGATTTTTTCATTCCTCAAAATTTTGAACTCAGGCGCGAGGACGACATCCGTTTAATAAAAAGCGCTTTTAAGTCGCCCGATTCGTTTATAGAATTTCCAGACGGGAGATGCAATATATTTGTAGGCTTTGATTTTCTGCGCCGAGCGGGCGTTACCGCAACATCGGAGGATGAACGTTTTCATGGACGCCTGACAGCCGCCATGGCTCATGCTCTCCTTATAATGATGGTTAAAAGTCACAATGACGACGATATCGAAATTCGCAGCAAGGACAATCCGGAACAATACATGAGCGTTTCCTGTTTCCGTTATCCTGACGACAACAATGTCGATTATCTTGCATTCGGAGAACTGCTGACGCTGGAAGACGCGCGCTCAAAAAACCATGTGGAAATTCTGTATGATGATTTTCAAAAGATTGCGCCTGACGGCTGGACTTTAATTGACGAAGTTCAGTACAAAGTCGTTCCGTTTACAGATCAATCGTGGGATGAGCTTTTCAATAAGGCAAAGGAGCTTCAGTGGGACGGCTCTTTTCCAAAGCGGACTCAAAGCGATAAACCGATTTCTGAATCCAATCCAATGTTTAACCAGCCTCCCGAGCTTGTCGGCTCTTCTTTTGGGTACGATTATCACGATGGCTCCCATCAGGATTTTGGGTACTCTAAAGAAGACGTTGAATTGTTGCTGGAATTCGGCAAGGCGATTGAATCGGGAACGTCCGATTATTACAATCAGGAGATGTTAGAATGCGACTTGGGCATTTTGTACGAAAAGGGAATTGGCGTTGAACAGGATTGTTACAAAGCGGTTTACTGGTATGAAAAGTCTGCGGCTGATGGAGACGACTATGCGCGCTGCAATCTGGCGGATATTCTTCGCAAGGGAACCGGCGGAGTGGAAAAGGACTGGAAACGCGCGTTTGAAGTCTATAAAACCGTTGAACAGCCGTACGGACCGTTTCGCGTGGGATACATGTACGAACACGGCATGGGCGTCGAACAAGACATGAACAAGGCGATTGAATGGTATATGAAAGGACATCGCCATTTCCTTGCCGCCAAACGTCTGCGAGAACTGGGCATTGACCCGGACAGCGTCGATGATGAATTTTAACAAATCGTCAGCGTTTGATTCTGTTTAAGCGATACAGTAAAGCGTAACGCTGCGCTTTACTGTGATTTTCAATCTTTTGGCTTATTGACCAGTTTGGATAAGCTCTTGCCGTAACTTCCATCGGGGCGGAGAACGTTCGCCCAAAAGTTCTGTTCGCTCAGCGGAGTTGTTTTGACGAATTCCCATTGACGTTTGACCTGTTCCGGGGCGTCGTCTTGAGAAAGAAATTTGTTGAGCTGTTGACCGTCGGAGAGCTTTTGTCTGCCGAAATTCCCAAAACGGTTGATCAGTTTTTCAAACTGGCAGATGTTCTTCTGATTGGATTTGTCAATCAGATTCTCTTTGTCGAGAGCGTCTATAACCGCGGCGGAATACGTATTGCAGTTGATTGTTTTAACATGTTCGTCGGTATAGGGAACAGGGCTGTAAATCATACCATCGGGAAAACGTTTGTTAAACGTTCGCTTGAATTCGTCAATGCGGTTCCACGCTTTGCGGACGTCTGTTACAGGAACTTGAATTAGCCGCACTGCCGGGGCGGGCAAGTCGTTGGGAGAATGTCCGGCAAGATAGTTTTTCAAGGCTTCCGTATCGAAATCGTAAGCGTTTTCCTGCGGATAGCAGCGGCTTTGATAGTTGGTAAATCCGTCCACGTCAGGAACCGCCATGCTTATCGTGTTGACGTAATAGCCTCGTTGGAGTTTAATAAACTTTAGATCTTTCAGACCGTCCTTGCGGCGCTGAGCGTTTTCCGCTTTGGGATCTTTAGTTATCAGGAAAAATCCGGAATGAGCAAACCCGCCGCAGCGCGATGAGTAAATATTGACGCCTGTTACGTTATAGGCTGTGTCGTTTGTATAAAGATAAACGCCGGGCGTTAGTTCTCTTTCCTTATAGGGAATTGATGGCTTGCAGAAATACCATGTTGCCAGAACGGTTAAGATTAACGGGAGTAGAAAATTGGCGATTCCGGCATAAATGTATACCTTGGAATAATGTCGATAGTCGCTCGTTAACAGAAATGTTGTTCGAATACAGATGAATGCGCCAATTAATGTTGCGGGAACTGTTACAAGTACAACTATAAAAGCATCGTCGATTGCAGAAAACTTATCAGAATTCGAACAAATAAAAGAGAAGATAGGAGCTGTTATTGATGGACACGTATTAACAGTATAGAAATTAGATGCGTAATAGAAATCAATGATATAACCTGTGAAATAACCGCATATTGTACACGATAATATTGCTAGAATAATCCAGAGCAAAGGAATAAGAACCTTTTTTCTCAACCAGCGTTTTAAGGAGAGAGGGTCTTCCTTTTGTTCGTTTTCGCATTGCGAGTTTTCTGAAAAATCGTAAGAACTTTCAGATACGTTGACTTCTTCATATTCGTCCTCGTCCTCGTCCTCTTCCTCATCCTCTTCCTCATCCTCTTCCTCGTCCTCTTCCTCGTCCTCTTCCTCGTCTTTGTCTTCTGTCGTATTCTTAAAAAATTCGTCTTTGGATTTTGTTGTATTCTCAAAAGCATTTACAACAGCGCTGTTTCTTGTATTCAAGAAGTACGAGAATTCGATCCATAAGCATAAATACGTTATTATAAGGGTGAACAGTCCAATTATCGTTCCCAGTCCCATTCCAAAATATCGAGCGAAAAGGTCATATTGTTTATACGTAAACGAATTTAAGATGAATAAATCAATTATAGCAGCCGCCGTTGCTTTGCTCGGTGTTGCTGTTCATGGAGCAACAGCTCAATGGGATGTCGATACAGTTTATGCGATGGGCAGCAGCAGTGCTGCGACAGGCTATCTAGCCTACTTTGTCGATGCAGGCAAAGTTTCGACATCTGCAGCAACAGCTTACATAGAAGCGGGGAACTTTGACTTCCTCTCTGATTCGTCGCAAGCATGGGCGGCGCTTTATACTTCCGATGACGGTTATTTAGAAGGCTCCTCTGGAGATGTTTTCGGCAATGGTGTCGATGTTACTGGATATCTCGTTATCTTTAATGGTGCAACGACTGGTGATGCAACGCATGCGTATGTGTCTACAACTGATACGGCCCAAACGACTGGGCT
>CACXSS010000294.1 GCA_902770245.1 uncultured Planctomycetota bacterium
TCTCCATGCCGATATCAACGATGAGTTATGGAGCAACGACTCTACATTCTCGACAAGCAATGAGGGTATTCGTCTGGTGGTGAAAGACCAGCACGGCAACTACACCACGATTGAGGGCGGGACCCTTGATGATGTGTTCCGTGACTATACGGACAACTATACCGATTATCAGGACACGATCCCATTTCTGTTTTACTACAACGCGTTTCTGATGCTCTCCAACGGCATGGAGGCTAAGGTGGGCACGCTGGGCAGCAAGTATGAATTCTTCCATGAGTGGAAGCGTCTAAACGAAAAAGAACAGGGCAGCGTAGAGCTGGAAACCATGCTGCGGGGCATCTGCAAAAAGGAGAATTTCCTCGATCTGCTGGAGAACTTCATTCTGTTCGACCATTCCGGCGGGCGCACGGCAAAGGTTCTTGCCCGCAACCATCAGTACCTCGGCGTCAACGAAGCGGTCAGGGCGTACGAGGCGAGAAAGCTCAACGACGGCAAGCTGGGCGTTTTCTGGCATACTCAAGGTTCCGGCAAAAGCTATTCCATGGCGTTTCTGGCGCAGAAGATCCGCCGCCAATTCGCCGGGTCGCCTACTATCGTAGTTTTAACTGACCGCGACGAACTCAACACGCAGATCAGCGACACCTTTGAGAACTGCGGTCTGCTGGGTAAAACGAAAGCCTCGCAGTTTATCGCCGCCAGCGGCAGCGACCTTGTCGCAAAGCTCAAAGGCAATCCGAGCTTCATCTTCACGCTGATTCAGAAATTCAACAACCCGGACGAAGCCCCGATCTATCCGGATCACGATATTGTCATTATGTCGGACGAGGCGCACCGCAGCCAGTACGGAATCTATGCCGAGAACATGGTCAAGCTGCTCCCGACCGCCGCCCGAATCGGCTTCACGGGCACTCCGCTGTTGTCCAGCGACAACATCACCGCCCGCACCTTCGGCGGATATATTTCCGTTTACGACTTCAAACGCGCTGTCGAGGACGGCGCTACGGTTCCGCTGTACTATGAAAATCGCGGCGAAAAGATACAGGATCTCCGCAATCCGGAAATCACAGACCGCATTCTCGACGCCATCGAACAAGCCGATATCAACGTCGATCAGCAGGAAAAGCTGGAAGAGGAATTCGCCAGAGAAATCCACCTTTTGACGGCAGAGCCGCGTCTGAGATCTATCGCAAAGGATTTTGTAAAACACTATTCCGACCTGTGGACCAGCGGCAAGGCGATGTTCGTATGCCTCAACAAGGTTACTTGCGTCCGTATGTATAATTTTGTTCAGGAATACTGGAAGGAAGAAATCAACGCCCTGAGAGTCCGTATCAGAACGGCGACGCAGCAGGAGGCTCAGGAACTGGAACGCAAGCTGACGTGGATGCAGGAAACCGAAATGGCGGTTGTCGTCAGCCAGGAACAAAACGAGGTTAAAACCTTCCAAAAATGGGGGCTGGATATCAATTATCACCGGTCGAAGATGAATAATCGTGAGTTGGACAAGGAGTTCAAGGACTCGTTCCATCCTCTCCGCATCGTGTTCGTCTGCGCCATGTGGCTGACCGGTTTTGACGTGAAGTGTCTCTCCTGCCTCTATTTGGACAAGCCTCTCAAGGCGCATACGCTCATGCAAGCCATCGCCCGCGCCAACCGCGTCAACGAGGGCAAGAGCAACGGTCTGATTATCGATTACATTGGCATCGTAAAAGCGCTCCGCAAGGCTCTGGCAGATTACACAGCCAACGTCGACAGTCAGGGCGGCGCCGATCCGACCGTGGATAAGGACGTACTGATTGCTCGTATTCTCGACACCGTCGAAAAAGCAAAATCTTTTCTCCGGGAACGCGATTTTGAGCTTGCAGATTTAATAGCCGCCGTGGATTTCACGAAACTGTCGCTGATTCAGACTGCCGCCAACGCCGTCTGCGGCTCTATTGAAGATAAAAAGTCGTTCTCCACATACGCCTCAGAACTGAATCGTCTGATGAAATACACGGATCGCGACGACGTCGCCGATTCCACCCGAAAAGAGTATGAAGCCGTCGCCGCAATTTACGCTCAATTGCAGAAAAAACGCCGGCACGTTGACACGACCGATCTGATGGTGGAAATCAATTCTATCATCAACGAATACGTGAAAATAGACGATGCGCCGTCGACGGACAACGAGGCGCCGCACCGGTTTGACATCAGCGCCATCGATTTTGATCTGCTTCGCCGGGAATTTGCCTCCGCCAGGAAAAAGAACCTTATCCTGAAGGATTTGGAAGAGCTGATCGAGCAGAAGCTGGACTGTCTGCTGTTAAACAACCCTGACCGTATTAACTACTATGAACGGTATCAGCAGATCATCGAGGAATATAACAAAGAACAGGATCGCGGCGCCATTGAGAAAACCTTTTTCGCCCTGATGGCTCTGGCGAACAGTCTGGACGAAGAAGCGCAGCGGTACGTCCGCGAGGGCTTCGAGAGCGACGAAGAACTGTCACTCTACGATAAGCTCTTCCGAGACGACCTCTCCAAATCGGACATCAAGAAAATCAAAGAAGTAGCCGCCAGTCTTCTGAAAAAGATCAAGGCAAAGATCGCCGAGCTTGACCACTGGACAGACAAGCAGGAAACGAAAGCCGCTGTAGACAATCTAATTCGCGATACGCTCTGGAACGAGCTGCCGGAATGTTACACAGAAAGTCAGATTGCAGAGTACCGTCAGAGCATTTACGAATACGTGTACACGCGGTACAGAGCGGCAGTGTAAAGGCGAGTTATGGCAAGAGCAGTCAATATTTAGGGTGGGTTCATCTTGGGTTGCGGATATAGGTAGTTTTATTTTTTGAACGCAGAGGACGCGGACTCCTCGCAGAGTACGCAGACGGGCTGGGAATGTGGCGACGACGCTAACTTCGTTAGCTACGCCACGATTCCCGCCCGATATTCATTTTTTAAAGAAATAATCTACAAATATAATAAAAGCGGACATTGTGTCATAGCCCGAGAATCGGGCGTAGATGACACATGTTCGCTTTTTTCTGCGTTGTCTGCGAGGCGTCTGCGCTTTCTGCGTTCTAATAAAAATGTAATAAACCGCAAATACCGTTATTTGATAATAATATGTTGCAAGAAATATTTGCGTGTACACCCCGAATTCCGCATTCCGAATTCTCCCGCTCCCTCTTGTCAATTCTGCGATTCTATATTATAATAGAGCGCGAGTTTCGAGAACGAAAAGCGTTCCGCTCATTCACCGCATTCCCTAACTCCCCGATTAAATATGAATCGCATTTTATTTTCCATTGCCGCAGCGTTATCGATGTTTGTTTCATCCAGTTTTGCTCAGGAAACGTTTCCCGTCTGGCCGGGTTTGGCGCCAGGCGAAAAGGGCGATTTCCCCGCTCCCAAGTTCACTGTTTTTCAGCCGGAAAAGAAAACGACTGACTCCTGCTTGATTGTCTGTCCCGGCGGCGGGTATCAGGAACTCGTTTCCTACGAAGGGAAAAGAATCGTCGACATGTTCCTGGAAAAAGGCGTTACGACCGTTCTGTTGGAATACCGCGTTCCGCGTCGGGCTGGGCTTGAGATTTACCGCGCCGCCTGGCAGGACGCTCAAAGAACTATCAAGCACGTTCGGCAGAACGCTCAGAAATGGGGCGTCAACCCGGAAAAAATCGGCATGATCGGGTTCTCCGCCGGCGGGCATTTAACGGTTCTCAGCGCTGTCAACTCCCAAACGCCAGCGTACGAGCCAATTGACGACCTGGACAAAGTCCCGTGCCATCTCAACTTCGCCATTCCCATCTATCCAGCTTACGTTTTGGAAGACGGCGCGACAGGTCCCAACACAAAAAAGGGAATTGACGTTCCCATCCTAAAGGACTTCAAATTTGACGCCAAAAGCGCCCCAATGTGCCTCATTCACGGCGACGACGAC
>CACXSS010000295.1 GCA_902770245.1 uncultured Planctomycetota bacterium
ATTCGCGGAAGTCAAAGCCGACGCTGCGAAACTCAAAAAGGGCGAGCTGGACGATTCCAAACGAGCGGAACTGCAAAGCAAATTCGACCGCCTTGACGCGATTGTTACAAACGTCGAAACAGAGCTTTCGGACCTGAAGATAATCAATTCGTACGCCGCCCACTTGCGCAAGTTGATTAAGGATGTGAGAAGCAGCGTCAAGTGAGGATTTAAGCCGCAAAGAACGCAAAGATCGCAAAGAAATGGAAGGCGGTAACGAAGCGAGTGAAACGAGCGTAGTTACGCTTTATTTGAAGCGAGAAATACCGTATTGCGTAAGCTGAAAATCATACCGGGGCGCGGACGAAGTCCGCAAAAGAAAGCTTGACAGCGCTGCCGTCAAGCAGGACTCCGAGGGCGGAGTCCATCCGGGGGAGGTTTTCCGCTTCGTCGTTTTGGCATGCACGCTTCCCTGCGATTTTTGTTGCGGCAGGGGACTGCCGCGTGCCGGACTCAACCAGATTTTAACGATATAAAAATGCGCCTGTTAATTGTAATGCTGAATGCTAAATATTAACGTCCGATCAGACTCGCGATAATAACCCCAAACGCTTTCTTCCGGACCGGGCTTGAGAGTTGAAATCTCATTCCAATTGTCCCCGTTTCCATACATTTTAATTTCATTAAAAATGGGAATCGCTTTTCCCTTTGAATCATTCAAAAGCGCTTTGATTTCATCCTCTGTACGCTCATCTTTAAGCTGTTGAGGATCAATAGTAAATCCCTCCCTAAAAATAAGAACCCCTTCGTAAGCGTACGCATTTGGTCCTGGAACCCGCTCGTTTGTCAGACATCGGCATTGGCATTTCGCGATAATTACATCGTCATCAGAAAACGAGAAGGGCAAATATTCTTTGATTGGCGTTTTTTCGACGCCTTCAACGACAGGGTATTCTCGACTGCGCGGTTCTAATATCATCATTGCAAAAAAGACGCATAATAATAACGCGATCAAAACCAGAGCGAACAGTACAAGTCCAATTATTACTCTTTTCATATTATCAATCTTCACAGAGTTTCTGTGTTATCTAAAACTATTAATAATAGTTTTCTAAATAAATTGGAGGCATGATATCAGCTTGCAAAACGCAAACTACAACGCGAGTCAACCTCTAATAATTAATAGTATTATAATCCACGAGTAATTACAAGACGGTCGTTGCTGCGATTATGAATTTTTGAAAATTTTCTAAAAATTTTCAAAATCTTTCCTCAGGGGCTATTGACGGCTTTTCAAAAAAAGTATAATGTTATTCTATAATTTGGTCGATAAGAAAGACTAAATAAATTTTGGCGTTTCGCCAAACGTTAAAAAACATGAAAAATCAATCCGTGATTTCTGCTGACATTGCCTCGATTCTCAATCGTTCTAACGATATGGGCATGTGTATGTGTTACTGTTTGATGTGTTGTTAAAACACAATCGGCGGTAACGTTCTTTGTTTTTCGGAATTTCTAATAAAATTCAGCAAACGCCTTTAAGAGCAATTTCATTTTAAATCCAGAGTATAAATATTCCTTGCCTTAATTAGCGTTATTAGAAAATCCCCCAATCCCCAAAACACAGGCGCCGCCGATGTTGACCCGCAGTTATAAGCTGCGGCGTTCACTCGGCGGTTTTTTTATTAAAAAGAATAACAATCATGAAAACCTACAATCATATTGAGTCAGCGTTCATTCAAGGCGGCATTTACGGCGACAAAACGACAGGCGCGGTAAACGTCCCGATTTATCAGACGTCCACGTACGAACAGAGTGGGTTGGGCGAGAATACCGGCTGGGAATATTCCCGAACAGGCAACCCAACTCGAGCGGCGGTTGAAGCGTTAATCGCGGAGCTGGAAGGCGGAACTCACGGTTTTGCGTTCGCCTCTGGAATGGCTGCCATTGCCGCCGTATTGAATCTGTTCAAAGCGGGAGACAGGATTGTCATTTCCAGCAACGTCTACGGCGGTACCTTCCGAATTCTGGACAAGATTTTCAAAAAATTTGGCTTGGAATACGTCATCGTCGATACGACCAATTTGGATAATCTGGAAAAAGCCCTTGCGCCGGACGTAAAGGCGATTCTTATCGAAAGCCCCGCCAACCCGCTTCTGACCGTTACTGACATTGCAGGGGCTGCCGCTTTGAGTAAACAGCATGGAATTCTGACTATTGTAGACAACACGTTCATGACGCCGTATCTTCAGCGCCCGTTGGAATTGGGCGCGGACATTGTCGTTCACAGCGCGACAAAGTACCTCGGCGGGCACAGCGATCTGATTGCCGGTCTGGTTGTTGTAAAAGACGAACGCCTGGCGGAGCGTCTGGCTTTTATTCAAAACGCCACCGGCGGCGTCCTGGCGCCGTTTGACTCTTTTCTCCTTATCCGAGGAATTAAAACGCTCGCCGTTCGTCTTGACCGTCACGTTCAAAACGCGGAAACAATTGCAGCAAGTCTTAAAGAAAACAGGGCGGTGAAGAAGGTCTATTATCCTGGCTTGCCGGACGCGCAGGGCTACGAAATCAACAAACGTCAGGCGAAAAACGGCGGCGCGGTTATCTCCTTTGAACTCAAGGAGAACTACGATATCAAAAAGTTTTTCAAGTCTCTTCATTTGATTGCTCTTGCAGAAAGTCTGGGCGGAATCGAGAGTCTGGCATGTCATCCGGCAACCATGACTCACGCGTCGATTCCGTATGAGATTCGACAAAAAGTTGGCATTACCGACGGGCTTATCCGTCTTTCCGTTGGAATTGAACACATTGACGACCTGTTATCAGACCTTGAACAAGCAATTAAAGAAAGCGAGACAATAAAATGAGTTACTATCCATCAACACAGAGCCTTATTGGCAACACGCCGCTGGTTAAACTGAACCATATTGAACTTCCGGAAGGAGCAAACCTCTTTGCGAAGCTGGAATTGTACAATCCCAGCGGGAGCGTTAAAGACAGAATCGGCAAATACATGATTGAGGACGCCGAGCGGCGCGGACTGTTACAGCCCGGCGGCGCGATTGTTGAAGGCACGGCTGGCAACACCGGTTTGGGAATTGCCTTTGCCGCGCTGAATCGGGGCTATCGGGTTATTTTCGTCGTTCCGACCAAGTTTTCCAAAGAGAAACAGGTGCTCATGCGAGCGCTGGGGGCGGAAATCGTCAACACGCCTCGAGAAGAGGGAATGCTCGGCGCGGAAGAAAAGGCGCGTCAGCTGCGTGACTCCATTCCCGGCGCGATTTCGCTGGAACAGTTTCACAACGCCGCCAATCCGTTAGCTCATTACGAAACCACCGGACCGGAAATCTGGCGCGATCTGGACGGCAAAATCGACTACCTTGTCGCCGGAGCGGGAAGCGGCGGAACGTACACCGGCATCGTTCGTTACCTAAAAGAGCAGAACCCAGCTGTTCGAGGCGTATTGGCTGACCCGGTTGGATCAACCATGGGCGGAGGCGAACATGCCGACTACAACATCGAAGGAATCGGCAACGATTTCATTCCCGATACGATGGATATTACCCTGGTTGACGAGGTTGTCAAAATAACCGACGATGACGCGTTTTCCGGCGCTCGAGAACTGGCGTCGAAAGAGGGCGTTTTTGCCGGCTCCTCGTCTGGCGGAGCGCTGGCGGCGGCAAAGAAACTGGCGGCAAACGGCGCGCGAGGCAACATCGTCGTCGTCTTTCCCGACCGCGGAGATCGATACTTCACCAAAGGACTGTACGAGGCGCCATTGAATTAAATTCAATTTTGAATTATAATACCCGTTAATTTTATTTGTAACAATTTCATTTTTCCATAGAAAGAGAGGACTATACAATGAGCAAGTATAAATTCG
>CACXSS010000296.1 GCA_902770245.1 uncultured Planctomycetota bacterium
CGATACGGACACTCCTTCTGCCCGATTATTCAGCCCGTCATTTCCGCTGGACACTTTGTCCTGACCGTTCCCGTCTTGCCGTGGCTGATGGCTATCGATCCGCCGAACGAATGCCAGTACGTCCTGGGATACTACAGACCGGGTGAATGCGCGCCGTACGTGCTCGACCCGATTCCCTTCAGCGTCCGCGCTGCTGTGGTTGAAGGAGGCGTCGCCACCGCTCTGATCTTCCTCATCCCGTAAAAGAAATAATAAAATAAAAAGAGCGCTCTGTGGTTTGAGCGCTCTGATAAAACCGATTAGAAAAAAACATTCTGTTTGGTTTGGTTTCCGAGTCCCTGGCAGCGCAAGTTGTCAGGGACTTTTATTTGCGTTGTCTGAACAGACGTTATTCTGCATCTGTTGATTCAACGTTAGCCGGAACCTTTTGGAACGAAGAAGGATTCTTCGGCATGTGCTGCCACGCCTTCAAAAGGGCAAATCCGCCGATAACGGCGATAACCGTCAAAACGATAGCCGGCGTTACCTTCCAGTACAGCCAATATCCAGCAGCGAACAGCGTCGCGTAAATGGCAACGCAGCCCAGCAGCGAGCAGAGCAATCCCATCGGGACAGGCCATTTTTCTCCGGTGGTTGGAATCGGAGCGCCTTCTTTTTCTGCAACTTCGTAAACATGCTTCCAGCCAGGACCGCCCGCCTGAGATTTTTCTGCGAATGCGCGCAGCGTTTCCTGATCGCAGGGCTTGGTCAGCAGCGTAACGGTAATCCAGCCGATCGTTACGATAACAACGCTCATAACCAGCTGATATCCAGGTACGAGTGAGAATTGCAGCGATGGCAGAATTTGAGTAACGCCGTCTTTCACAACAACATTACCGGCTTCGTCCAACAGCGGGAAGAATTTCTGGCACAGCGGAAGATGGAATATCTTGAAGTAAACGGCAACCGGGAAGGCGATGCTCATAGCGGCAATTTCCGACCAGGCGTTGATTCGCCACCAGAACCAGCGCAGCAGGAAGATGGCTCCCGTACCAGCGCCGATCATAACGATAATTTCGAACGCGGTCAGAGCCGATTTCAGGTTCAAGGCGACGAAGCTGGCGAGGACGATTTGAATCACAATCCAGATTCTGCCAACCAAAACCATGTTCTTCTCAGAGGCGTTTTTGTTGATGAATCGCTTGTAGAAGTCGTTGACCATGTACGAAGAACCGAGGTTGAGGTGCGTGGCAACGGTTGACATGTACGCGGCAAACAGAGACGCAACAACCAAACCGAAAATACCGTGCGGAAGCAGGGTAATCATGGCTGGATACGCCATATCGTTTTTAATCAGTTCAGGAGAAAGCGTGCCGGAACTGAGCGTAGCTTGAATGTCCGCAACCGTTGGGAAGACGATCAAGGACGCCAAAGCGACCAGAATCCACGGCCAGGGTCGAACGGCGTAATGGCAAATATTGAAGAAGAACGTTGCGCCGATGGCGTTGCTTTCGTCCTTCGCAGAAAGCATGTGCTGAGCGGTATAGCTTCCTCCGCCGGGTTCAGCTCCCGGATACCACGCGCCCCACCACTGTACCAGCAACGGAATGAGCAAGACGGTAATTACGATGGACGGGTCTGACATGTCCGGCAAAACGGAGAGCTTATCAGCAACGGCAGGGTGAGTAAACAGAGGCTGAAGACCTCCAACGTGCTGGACGGCAACGACAGCCGCCGCAACCGCGCCGGTCATGGAGATGATAAACAGAACGAAGTCCGCCCACAAAACCGCGCCGAATCCGCCGGTTGCAGAGAAGATAACGGTAATCGTACCGGCGACAATAGCGGTAATCCAGTCTGGAACGCCGAGCGTAACGCCGAAAATCTTGAGAACAGCCAGCGTAACGTTTCCCATAATGAGAATGTTGACCAGCATGCCCAGGTAGACGGTTCTAAATCCGCGGACGAACGCGGCGCTTGCTCCGCTGTAACGCTTTTCGTAGAATTCCAGGTCGGTCATGACGCCCAGACGCCGCCACAAAGCAGCGTAGATAAACACGGTCGTCAAACCGGCGGGAAGGAACGCCCACCAGCACCAGTTCCCGCTAACGCCCTGTTCACGAACAAGCTGCGTTACCAGGTTGGGGGTGTCGGCGGCGAACGTCGTCGCTACCAGAGAAAAGCCCAAAAGCCACCACGGCATTGAGCGTCCGGAAAGGAAGAATTCCTGAGTGTTTTTGCTCGCTTTACGCATCGAGATGAAAGTAATGGTCATAATCAGACCGATAAACGCTGCAATCAAAGTCCAGTCGAGCCAATTGAGCCTTTCCGACAAACCGGTTAAAAAGCTGGTGGTTGCCGGAACGTCGTTTGCTAATAGTAAATCCATAGTTTTTAAAAGGTAGTAAAAGGGTTAAGGGGTTAGTGAGTGGGGAGTAGGGAGTAGGGAATAGGGAGTAGAATTAAACTACTGCCTACTGCCTACTGCCTCATTTATACTCGGCACTTGACGATAACCTTCCGGACGTACTCCGGCTGGTCAACGTAAATCATGGAAGCGTGCAGGTCGTCGGGAGCGAAAATCGCCAGTTCTCCCGCGTTGACGACGACTTTATTGGGAGAGTCGACGTCTTCGGCGAAAAACGGCATCGTTTCCAGCTCAAACAGTTCGCAGTCGCCCTCGGCGTTGTACGGTGTTTTAACCGCCAGCGTTGGAGCGTATTTTACCGCGCCCATGTATTCCCGACCGATAACGACGCAATGGATGTCAACGTACTTTTCGTGCTTTTCGATAACCGCTTCTCGCGGAGAATGGGACTCGTATTCCAACACGTTGATATAGAGTCTGTCTCCAGCGTCGTCGGTTTCGATTTTGGTTACGCCGTTGGAAAGAGCGGAGAAATCCGCCTGCTTGAGAAACTTCAAACCGTCTCGGACGGATTCCGGATACGAGCTGAACGCGTCGCTGTCCGGATCGAGTTGTGCGAGGTTGTACTTCATGTTCAAAAACGATAGAAAAAAGTCTTTTGCGATTCCTGTCGACTGAGAAAAAATTGCGAAATTGAATATTTGTTCTCTAAAATTCGTCAACAGATATGATGTATTATTATAAAGAGTATAACACATTCAAACGGTTTTGAATACTACCCCGGCGGGAATTAGACGTATCTTTTAAATAAAAATGATAAAGAATCGGATTTATAACCAAAAAAAAGTTTTTATTTTTGAACGCAGAGTACGCGGACTCCTCGCAGAGAGCGCAGAAGCAAGCAGACATGTGTCATTTACGCCTGATTCTCAGGCTATGACACGATGTCCGCTTGCGATTTTAAAAAATAATTAAATAAATCGGACGGGAATCGTGGCGTAGCTAACGTAGTTAGCGTCGTCGCCACATTCCCAGTCCGTCTGCGTATTCTGCGAGTAGTCTGCGTTCTCTGCGTTCTCTTCCCTTATATATGCAACCTAATTTTGAACGCACCCTTTTGTCTTGCTGTTCTTCCCCTCTACTTGACAAATCTTAAATAATTGATTATAATAATTACTGTATAGAAAGTTCCGAAAAACAGAACTATTTGGCGAGTAATGAAAAACAACCTGCGGAAAACTATCGAAACTGACGTGTTCGACCACCTCATTTTAGAAGAGGCGTTGTCGTCGTATGGTTCTGTACGCGGGAAAATAAACCGGTTGCTGGCAAACGGGGAAATCATTCGCGTTAAGAAAGGAATATACGTATTTCCAGAGTATTTGCGCCGCGACGTCTTGGACGTCTGCGTTTTGGCTAACATGATTTACGGTCCCAGTTACGTCAGCGCGGACTTCGCTCTTGCTCGATACGGACTTATTCCGGAAACGGTCAAAGTAATAACGTCTGTTACAACGGGGCGTTCTCGAACGTTCTCGACGCCGTTGGGGCGTTTTGACTATCGCTCGCGTTTGAGCGCGGATTATTGCGTTGGATTTACCAGCGCGTTTTCCGGACCGTACGGGTATTTAATCGCGACGCCGGAAAAGGCGATTTACGACAAGGCGGCTTTGGATTCCCGGTTTGACGGCACGGGAATAGAAGAATATCTGGAAGACGATTTACGAATCGACCGATCAGATTTGGAACGCTTAAACGTCCGGCAGCTTGAAGAATTGCACGCCGCCGCTCGAGGACGAATGAAGAAATTAACCTCCTTTTTATTGGAAATAAACCGATGAATCCAAGCATTGAACAGGCGTTAAGCAAATATCGTTGTCAGAATGTAAACGATTACATTGCGGCTATAAGAGAGATTATGCAGGAACTGGCTCTGCAAGGGCTGTGGCGAGCCGGCTTTTTTGACCACGCCGCATTTTACGGCGGGACGGCTCTGCGGATTCTTTACGGTTTAGACCGCAGCTCAGAAGATATGGATTTTTCTCTTTTGAGTACTGATATGAATTTCCGTATGAGTTCCTATTCCGCCGCGTTAAAGCAGGAGTTGGAAAGTTACGGTTTCCCGGTCGAGTTTTCCGAGAAAAAGAAAACTCGCGAGTCGGCGATTGATTCCGCGTTCTTAAAGGGAAACACTCTGACGGAACTAATCTCGATTGGATTGACGCCAGACAAGCTGCAGCAAGTCTGTTCAAATAACGTCATAAAGATCAAGTTGGAAATTGACCTCGATCCGCCGCCGGGCTTTCAAACGGAAAATAAGACTTTGCTTTTCCCTGTTCCTCATACGGTAAAAACGTACGTTTTACCGGACTTGTTAGCAGGAAAACTTCACGCGATTCTGTATCGAAAGTGGGGGAACCGGGTTAAAGGGCGCGACTGGTACGATATGGTCTGGTACGCTTCCAGACATCCAGTTGTCAATTTGTTACATCTTGAACAGCGAATTCGGCAATCGGGAGATTATCAATTCAAGGGGAGTTTGACGCTTGAACGGTTAAAAGAACTTCTCCATAACGCAATTGACAAGATTGACATTGAAAACCTGAAACAGGACGTTTATCCGTTTGTTGTCGATCCGAATTGCATGGACGTCTGGAGCCGCGAGTTCTTTCACAACGTTGTAGAGTTGTTTAAGTCCGAATAACGTCTATTTTTCCACCGCGTACAGAATGACGTTCAAGCCGATTTTGGCGGCGTCCTGGACGCTGTAGCCCGGGCAGGAGGCGGACGAGTACTGTTCCAATGCGCAGGACAGGTCAATGGGCGAGAAGAAAATCGCGTAGCGTCCGTTGACGGTCAGCGCTTCCATCTGAACCGGTTTTTTGACGACGGACGTTTTATCTGCGCCAGCGCCGGAGCTTTTCAGACGGATTTCCACCTGTTTCAAGTCGAAGCCGCCGAACTGGTTCGTCCAGACGGGATCGGAGCCGGGAATCGGTTTGAGTTTTTGATCTGGGTACATCAGTTCCACCTGACGCCGGAACGAGTTGGTAAACGCGTCCGAGCCGCAAATCGAGTTGACGAACAGAACCCCTCCGCGATCCAGATACGCTTTGAGTTTTGAACGTTCAACGTCCGTCAGATTGAACGCCGTTCTGCCGTGCATGAACAGAATGGGGAACTCGTACAGCTTCGCGTCCGACAGGGCGATTTTTCGTTCTTCGACGCCTGTTCTTAATCCCAACTCTTTCGCCGCGGAATTGAGCAGATTTTGTAACGCTCGCGGCGCGGACTGGCAGCCGCCCGGATGCCGCACGTTGGCAACGTACAGACGTCCGCGAACGGTCTGTTCAAAATTGGACGAGTCGTTTTGAGACGCCAAAACCAGGTCTTTGGTTTTCAGTTCCCGATTGGTGGCATACGACGCGATATTCAATCCCAGATTCAGCCCGCCCTCGATTTTCTCCTGATTTTCCGGCAAGATAGTCGGGTCGTTTTTCAGAGCCGGAGCCGCTTCCCATAAACAGGACAGCGATGGAACGCCCATCTGTGACGGCAAATAGACGATGCTCGTTCGACACCCAAAACTGACGCCGTAAATCGGGCGAAGCTGAGTCGGCTTGATCGGGACTTCCGCCCGCCAAATCGGGTGTTCCGGCGGCAGCGGTTGGAGCAAATCCGATTCCCCGGGGAACATCAACGTTACAAGTCGTTTGAACCCGGAATCGAATGCGGCGCCGGAACAGACGCTTTCCGCAACGATAAACCCGCCGCGGTCTAAATAGTCTCGCAGCTTTTGAGCAAGCTTTTTCGCCTGCGCTTCGTTGGTCGGAACGGGGCTGTTAACGCCTCCCAAATACAAAATGGGCGACAATTGCAGGTCGTCAACCGTAGCGGCGTTGAGGTCGACGTTTTGCCACGTCATTTCCTTGTGCCAGCGCTGTTCGACAAACGCAGTTAAATGTTTGATGTCGCTGTGATGGACGTTCCAGTTCTCCGTCAAGCCGTATTCCAGCTTGGAAATCAGCACGGCGCGGCGTCCTTTGGATAAAAAGAGCAGGGCGTAACACGTTGCGATAATCGGGTCGCGCTCTTCGGCGTCTTCCCCGACCCAGTATTCCAGCGTCTGACCGCTGTTGACTCTGGCGCCTTTAAGGCGAATGAGGTAATCGGAGCCTTCCCGATACCAGTCGTGCGAGCCGATAAAGCGCTGCCCGGACATTCTCCCGACGCGTTCCAAGGCGTACAGATAGTACAGAACGCGGTTGTCGCCGGGGTTTCTCGTAACGCTAAAGTGAGATGCCAGCCACTGCAAGCCGGCGCGGATTCGACGCTGGTTGTCGTTGATTTCAACGTTTTGACAGCAGAAGAACTCGTTGTCTCGGAAAACGCCATTTTGGGCGTTGATTTTATCGGACAGAATAATCATCGACGCCAGTCCGGCGCACGTCATACTGCCGGTTTCCGGGAGACGATCAACAGGGTAATATCGCCATCCGCCGTTGGCAGTCTGACCTTGCCGCCAGTGCTTGATTGCTCTTTCCCAAACGACCGGATTGACATTGAATCCCGCGTTTGCCGCCTCGTTGAGAGCCATGATTTTGCATTCGTTCCAGCCAACGGACATTGCGGATAATAAGCTCTTTGTCGCGTTCCGGGTCGGCGGCGCAGAAAACCATCGTCTGCAGAGAAACGACGTACGTGTACTGCGGCGGGATTTTTCTGAGATATTCAATCGCCAGCGCCAGCTGCGGGTCTTCTTTCGGAACGCCGCAAGAGAGCATCGCCAAAGCACACAGAGCCGTTTTCCCGCCGGTGTAGGCAGAGTAATCTCCCCAGGACCCGTTGCGAAGCTGCTGACGGCGAAGGAACTCGACTCCGCCGTCGATAGCGCGCTGAACGTCCGACGCGGTCAGGTCGGCAGCGGTCGCCGACGGCGAGCAGAACGCCATTGTCAGAACCGTCAGCAGTACGCCCAACGCGATCCAGGGCGCGTTTCCGGAACGCTGCGAGCGTGTCACGTTTAACTCCTCAGTCTGGGGTCGGTCGCTTCCTGTAAACCTTCTCCGATAAGGTTATACGTCAAAACGGTTAAGAAGATCGCCAAGCCGGGGAAGAAGCTCAGCCACCAGTACGACAGGTTGCTTCTGCCCGCGTTGAGCAGCATGCCCCACGACGGGTTGGGAGCCGGCGCGCCGAACCCGAGGAAGCTCAAACCGCTTTCAACCAGAATAGCCGCGGCGATGCCGAAGGTAATCGGAACCAGAATCGGCGCCAGCGAGTTGGGAAGGATGTGTCGGAAAATGATTCGCGTCTGGCTGGCGCCCAGCGCTTTGGCGGCGGCGACGTATTCGCTCTGCTTGAGCTTGAGGAACTCGGCGCGCGTCAGTCGGGCGATGCCCGTCCAGCCGGTTACGCCCAAAATCGCCATGATGTGCCAGATCGTTGGCTTTTCGACAATGGATATCAAAGCCAGAATCAAAATCAAAGACGGAATGCACATGACAATTTCGATGGCTCGGCTGATGATGATGTCCGTCCAGCCGCCGAAATACCCGGCAATCGCGCCAACGACAATCCCGATTAGCGCTGCAATGCCCGTCGAAACGAACCCGACCAGCAAGGCGATTTTCGTCCCGTGAATCATGACGGTTAAGACGTCGTACCCCTGAGACGTTGTGCCCATCGGGTGCTGCCAGCACGGCGCGCTGTTCTTCCCGAAATGGTTGCCGGGTCTGCCGGGCCATTCGTTGTCCTGAACGCGGCGGTACGGGTCGTTATAAATCAGCGGCCAGACCGCCCACGAGTTCTCGTCGTTCTTTTTCAGGTTTTGCGGATAAACGCCGCCGAACCCGTCGTGCATGAAGATCGGGTTTTCCCAGTTGGCGTAGAAGTACCCCATCATCGGGAAATAAATATGCCCTTTGTACTTGCAAATAATCGGCTTCGTTCCTGCCAGCATGGGCGAGAACAGCGCGATTAACGACAAAAAGACAATAAAACCTGACGCCAGTAAATTGACGCGATTTTTGGCAAATCGATGCCACGTTTCCTGCCAGTAATTTCGGGATTTTTCCATGTATTGAAATCGGGGGTTAAGTTCGATGATAATCTAACGTTTACGTTTCCAAGTTATATTATTATAGCATAATTAGGGAATTTTGTAAAGAGGCGATTGAAATAGAAAAAGTTCGGCTCCTGAAATAGTAGTTGAATAAAAAGCGCTTAGCGCTTAGGTCGCAAAGCGCCTCATCAAACTACGCCTTACGCCCTACTTACTACGCACTATGCACTACGCACTATGCACTACTCACTATGCACTATGCACTATGCACTTTTATACAATTACTCTTCGTTTGATCCGACCGCAAAGCGAACGGCAGGACGGAGCGGGAAGCGTTTTGCCATGTCGTTGATTTCGTCCAGAGTAACGCTTTTCAGAACGTTGATTTCGTCGTC
>CACXSS010000297.1 GCA_902770245.1 uncultured Planctomycetota bacterium
ATATATATTGTATCCCGCTTGTCGTAACGTGTAAAAATACGACGAGCGGATTTTAATCGACGAAAGAAGCGTTCAACTTCATTTCGACGACGATAAAGTATTTTATCATATTCCCATTGGTTTTTACGATTGGTTTTAGGAGGAACGACCGGAATCATTCCTTTATCCAAAACTGCCTGGCGCGTTTGTGCGCCTTCATAGGCTTTATCCATTAAAACATAGGAATCTTCATATTCAGGATCCATTTGTTCGATTAGCGATCGCCCCTGTGGTCCATCATGTAAGTTTCCTCGTGAAAGATGAAATGCAATCACATTCTTTTCATCTGCCACGACTGCATGGATTTTAGTATTTTGACCGCCACGGGTTTTACCGATGCTTTGCGGACCGTTTTTTTTGACAACCAGTTCCGTCAGGATGTACTTTTACACAAGTACTATCCAACGATAAAACCTTTTTGTCAATGGTAATGTTAAATTCCTCATGCAAAGCGTTAAATATTTTATCAATAACGCCGCTATCCACCCAACGGTCAAAACGCATGTAAACGGTATGCCAATAACCGTATTTTTCTGGCAAAGCACGCCATTTACAGCCGTTTTCAGCAATGTATAATAAGGCGTTAATGATAACCAAACTGGGAATTTTAACATTCCCTCTCTGCTTTGGAAGCAGATGAGCGATTTTTTCAAATTGTTTTTCGTTAAGTTGCATAATATATTCATATCGTCAACTTAACATGGATACTTGATTTTGCGTGAACACGCCCTAATTACTAATTGATGTTCAATTATCCGACAAACCGAATTGCTTTAATCGCAGCGATAACGCTTGTTATTGCCGCATCGGGATGTCGTATGGTTCATCAGTTGAACATGAAATCTTTGGAGACGTCGCAGAAATATTTTTCTCAGGCGGATTCCGCCATGCGAGACGGGAATCGGGACGAGGCGGAATCGTTGTCGCGTCAGGCGCTTCAAAAAAATCCCCAGTCGGACGAATCGAGAATTCTCTATGCAAAAATCCTTTGGGACAAAGGCGACCGACAAGGCGCCATAAACGTGTTGTATCCCGCATCGATTCGTCAGGACGCCTCAGCGGAGGTCTTGCTGGAAATGAGCAAAATGTTTTTGGCGATTTCAGACCTGACAAACGCCCGGTATTCGATTGGAAAATGCGTTATGAAATACCCGACCAATCCGGATATTTGGCGTCTGCGCGCTCAGTATTTTGAACAAAAAGGGAATCCGGAACAGGCGTGGGCGGACTTGCACCACTCTCTTTCTCTGGACAGCTCCCAGCACAGCGTCCGTCTGGAACTGGCGCGGTCGTATTTGAAGAATAATCAGCCGCAGCGGGCGCTGGAGTCGACGCAATACGTTTTGTACAACGCTCCGACAGGGGACGAACCGCTCGACGCGTTTGTTATTGAAGGCGAAGCGTTTTACGCTCTGGAACGATACGCTCAGGCGGAAGACAGCTTTAAAATTGTGGTCAATCGCGCCCCAACCAATCCCGACGCCTACTTTTATTTAGCGAGCGTTCAGCAGAAATTGGGAAAATATAACGACGCTCTTGCCACCGCCGACGTCGGTCTGCGGCTTCAGCCCAGTCATGCCGGCTGCCGAGACGTGGTCGATACGATTAGAACCGCTCAGCAAAATCAGACGATTAGATAAATTAGCAATTATCAATGAGCAATTAGCAATTACGCAAGCGTCAGGCGAGCCGCGGGGGTAAACCGTGAGGGATACGACGAATTACCAACGAACAGAAAGATATTCTGAAGCTATACCCGGGAACTGACGTTCCCGGCTCGCCTTAAATTCTCTATTTTATAATTCCGATCCGTATTTTTTCTCCCCCCCTGTTGACATCTAACAAATTCTTCGTATTATCGTATAATATATAGTAGTATAAAAAGTTGAGGATGGCGAGGAGCGCTGAATGCGTCAGCTTTTATACTTGGCTATTATTCTTTTGAATCCTTTGTACAGGAAATTATATTATGAACCGTTTTTTTATTGCCGCCATGATGGCGCTGTTGACTATGCCGATGTTTGCTCAGGACGTTATCGAACCGGACTTTCCTGTTATTGAACCGCCGACGATTTTCGTTCCGCCGTCTCGGACGAAAGACCTCAAGCCCGTCGAACTGACAAGCTATGAAACGTCTGTTCGCGTTACGGGTTTCGTCTGCCAGACGGAAATTACGATTACTTTTTACAATCCCAACCGGATTCAACTGGCGGGCGAGTAGAGCGTCAGCGCGGCAACCAGTTCAAAACCCGTATTTTTCCGCTCCCGATTCAGGGAACTCGAACGGTTAAAATTCAGTACGTAACGACGGCGACATTTGACGTTGAAAAGGGCGCGGCTGTCTATCGTCAGCCTGTTCGTCTGGCTAAACCGGTGAAGAACTTTGTCATGACGGTTGACGTGATTCGTCCGGTTGAAAAGCCTACTCTCGTTTCCGGTGATTTGGGAGAACTCGAATTCGGAACCTGGTCTGATGGTTTGCGGGCGGAAGTTAAAAAGGAAAACTTCCAGACAGATAAAGACGTTGTTCTGGAAATCCCGCTTGTAGACGCTCAAACGGTTCGCGTTGAGAAGTCGGAAGACGGTTTTACATACTTTGCCCTTGCGGCAAGTATAAAACCGGAGACGCAGGAAGCGGCTGAGGAAAAAGCGGCTGTTAAAAACGTTGCTGTTTACTGGGACTGCTCCGGCTCTCGTTCTCAGACGGGCAGAGCAGGGGAACAGACCAAAGAACTGGCGTTTCTGGCTGCGTGGCTGAAAGCCAATAATATTGAGTCCGTTCGTCTGGTTCCGGTTCGCAACACAATTGAAGCGAACGAAATTCAGACGGTTAAAACAGACGAGCTTATACCGAGAATTACGACTTTGCCGGGCGACGGCGCCACGAATCTGTCGGCGATTGCGTCGGTTGCCAAAGAAGACGAATTAGCGCTGCTCTTTACAGACGGTTTTGCCACCTGGGGCGACCAGACCAATCTGAAAATTCCCGGACGTCTGTTTGCGTTCTCCTCTGGAACGTCGACGGATGCAACGTATCTTAAACGCATTACAGCCGCCAACGGTGGAAAGTATATCAATCTGGAAAAGCTCACGACTGACAGCGCGGTCAAGGCGTTTGATTCCGCGTTGACGCAGGCGGATTCGACAGTTCAGGTTGAGGCGAAGGACGCTCAGGCGTATCCGTCTCAACTGGATAAAAACGCTCCGGCGGCGGTTCAGTTTATTTGCGGTCGAACCGATAAGGCGTCTGCCGTTGTTGAACTGAAATCGACCGATCTTCGCTTTGAAATTAAAATTGACGAAAATACCGTCAAAGGGGAAACGCTCCGAACGATGTACGCTCAAACGCTTTTGGCGGAACTGGAGCTTTCTCCCAAAGAGAATCAATCGGCAATTGAGGATTTGGGCAAAACGTTTGGTTTGACAACGTCCGAGACGTCGTTGATCGTTTTGGAATCGCTGGAACAGTATCTTGAACACGGCATCGAACCGCCCAAATCCCAGCCGAAGCTTCGTGAAGCGTATTTGACGGAAATGCAGTATCAACAACAGCAGAAAGAAACGTCGCTTAATGAGAAAAAAGAAGCAAGACAGGCGTATTTAAGCAAAATTTGGAAGGATCGGACGGAATGGTATAACAAGAAATTCGAGCAGTCTGCCTGGTCGAAGCTCAAAAAGTTTGCTCAGCGCTCTTTTGGCGGCAACGCCGTCCCGGCTGACGGAGCGTTGGATGCAGACGCCGCTCCGGAAGTTTTGGAAGAACGGGTGGTTCCGCAGATGAATGCCGCGCCCGCGCCTGCAATGGCTCCTGACGAAGACGGCGCGGTTGTCGAAGAAGCCGAGGTGGAAGAAGTTGATGAAGCTGTTGACGATGTCGCTGAGGAAGCTGCTGAAAATAGCGCGATGCTTTACCGTAGAGTTTCGCCCGGCGCTGGCGAAGCTGCTTCAGATGATGGTAAGTCCGTTTCGATGGAAATCAAACAGTGGCAGCCGGATTCTCCGTATTTGAAGATTATGTCCGCGTCGGAAGACCCGTATTCTGCCTATCTTGCGATTCGGGGCGAATACGACCGCTCGCCGTCGTTCTATCTGGAATGCGCCGAGTTCTTCAAAGCGAAGGGCGAGATGGTCAAGGCGGTTCGCGTTCTGTCCAATTTGGCGGAAATGGATCTGGAAGCGCCGCAAGTCCTGCGCGTTCTCGGGTATCGTCTGTTACAATACGATAACCCGGTTGAATCCGTTTCGGTATTTGAAGTCGTTTTGAAACAGCGTCCGGAAGAGCCGCAGTCGTATCGCGATTTGGCTATCGCCCTGACGCGCCGCGCTGAAATCAGCGCCGACACAGCCAAAGACGACTACAGCCGCGCATTGGATATGTATCAGACGCTCATTTGGGGTCGAGATTACGAGAACTGGGACGGGCGATTCGGCGACGTTGAACTGTTTGCTCTGGAAGAGTCCAACGCGATGCTCGAAGTGGCGAAGAAAGCGGGCGTTACAGAGATTCCTCTTGATAAAGAGTTTATTCGCCCGGTTGACGTCGACGTCAGAATTGTTATGACGTGGTCTGCCGACAACACCGATATTGACCTCTGGGTTATTGAGCCGTCTGGCGAAAAGGTGTTCTATGGACACAAACTTTCTGCCGCCGGCGGAATGATAAGCCGAGACTTTACCGGCGGGTACGGTCCGGAAGAGTATATGATTCATAACGCTCCGAAGGGCAAGTACAAAATCAAGGCGCACTATTACGCCTCGCGCGCGGTTGAACTGCTGGGAGCTGTAACGGTTCAGGCAGACGTTTATACAAACTATGGGCGTCCCAATCAGAAACGTCAGTCGCTCACCTTCCCGCTTAAGGAAGACGGCAAAGACGTGTATGACATCGGGGAGATCACTTTTGAAAAATAGGAGTTATGATAGTTAGGAGTGAGGAGTGAGGAGTGAGGAGTTTCGCAAAGCTCCTCAATAAACTCTTTTACTAACCACTTACCACTTACCACTTATCACTAACATAAGCCATGAGAAATACATTATTATTTGTTGTTGTCGCCGCTGTTTTGGGAACGGGCGCGTGTTTTGCTCAA
The DNA here is from genome assembly GCA_902770245.1 of uncultured Planctomycetota bacterium. Lineage (GTDB taxonomy): Bacteria > Planctomycetota > Planctomycetia > Pirellulales > Thermoguttaceae > RUG11551. Next base: position 5,127 of record CACXSS010000297.1, read on the forward strand.
GACGTTAAACCAGACGATTCCAATCCGCCAGCGTCCGAGGAAGAATTCTCGCTGGATAAAATGATGGCGGAATTAAACGAGCCGGAGTCCGAAAAGGAAAAGTCCGGAACGGATTTGCTTGACGAGGCGTTAGCGTTGAAACTGTCGGCAAGCACCCTCAAAGATATTGAGAGCATTCTGGAACTGTCGCAAAAGGCAATCGAAAAAGGATTGGCTGCCGACGAGGAAAAAGTGGCTCAACGTCTTATTCGTTCAACGCTTTTGCAGCGCGCTGCCGTAACTGCGGATATTCTTCGCGACGGTCGCGCGGAGTCGGTGCGGGAAATTGCCATCATTGCCAAAATAGGCTTGGATGATTTGGAACAGGTTAAAAAAACGTTCGATGCGAAAGAGACGGAAAACGATTTTGAAGGCGCAAACGTGTACTGGTACATAAAGGCGACTTTGTTGGTTTTTTCCGGTCAGGACGACAAAAACGTTATTGAGATTATCAAAACGGCGAAAAAACTCAATCAGGACAACAACGCCCGCATGGCGCAGCTGCTCTATATGGAATCGTCTGTCAAAACAACAGACCCAAAAGAACAGTTGAAATTGCTCAAACAAGCGTATGAGAAAGATTCTGAATCCGAAGATATCGAAAGAAGTTACATTATCGCGTTGGCTCGCAATGACAAAATTGACGATGCCGCTAAACTGATTCTGTCAAAAGCGGAAAAAGACGAGCTGGAAGATCCTCTGTTTATACTTATTCTTTCCGAGTATTATCAGAATCAAAAGCAGCCGGAAAAGGCGATGGAGAGCGTGGAGCGCTGCGTCCTCGTCGGCTGGTCGATGGGTGGAAGCTCGGCGCTGCGTCTTGCCGCGCG
>CACXSS010000298.1 GCA_902770245.1 uncultured Planctomycetota bacterium
TACGCTTGTGAATTCTGGAACGTTCGTCCCAAATTTCAATTTATCTACGGAAATCCGATTTAAATCAAATAAAAACGCCTTTGCGTTAATTCCGTATTGTTCCACGCCAAGCGTTGGAATGATCAAATTATTCAATTCGGTTGGTTCGTAAAAAGCGGACTCTCCATGATGAATTATAATTGGAATTATTGACGAAAATTGAAAAGAAGCCATTTCTTTATCATTTTCCGCATTTTTCAGCTCGCGTTCCATAATATGAACGCAATATTTAGTTAATTGGAATATCGTCAAACGATCAGAATAAGATTTATGTTCCAAAATAACGAAAACATGGAGCTTTTCATTTCCTTTTTTATACGGAACGACATAAATCAAATCAGCCGCCGATTTTTTGAAAAAATCGGATTCTCCTAATATTCCGTCTTGAATTTCAATTTTTTCTAACTCGATTGTTTCTATCGTTTTAGAAGGCAAGACATTTTTTAAAAAAGCGATTGCTACCTCTGGAAGGGCAAAAACAAGCTGAAAAAAGGTGTCATGGTTAATATGATATATTGAAACCCAGTCGTCCAATGAAATTCTTCGATTTCTGGAACTGTTTTTATCGTCAGAAAAATTTTCGTTCTCTGGACTCATTATTGTCTCAAAACGTTTGATTAACTGCGATTATACGTTTACATTGCAATGGGGCTTTATTTTCCTTTAATTGGAATGTACTTTCCCGGTTTAAGCATAACGCTTTCTACTGCTTGCACCGCCTGGTTGTGAAGAACTTCCTGAGCGCAGACTGGTTCTCCGGTTGGGTTAACTCGTTTCCAGACGTCATTTTTATCAAGCGTATGGCGTTTTTGGTTGTCGGAGAAATACAGCTTAAGCATTTCTATCAAGCGCATACGGATATTGTTGTCCAGAATCGGGAAAATCGTTTCCATACGAGTTTCCAGATTGCGAACCATCAGGTCGGCGGAGGAAAGGAACACTTCCGGATGTCCGCCGTTTTTGAAATAGTAAATTCTGGCGTGTTCCAGATAACGACCGACAATCGATGACACGTGAATGTTTTCCGAAAGCCCTTTAACGCCGGGACGAAGACAGCAAATGCCTCGAACGTTGATGTCGATTCTAACGCCCTTTTGAGACGCCTTGTACAACGCTTCGATAACGTCCGGGTGTTCCAGCGAATTGCATTTGAGCATAATATGCCCGGGCTGAGCGGGGCTGGACTGGTCGATTTCCTGTTGAATCAGATCGAGAATTCTCTGGCACAACAAATGCGGTTCGACGGTAAGGTATTTCCAGCCGACGGACTCTGAATATCCGGAAAGAATATTGAAAAACGCCGCCAAGTCGCTGACGATGCCGGGATCTGCGGTGAAGATTCCCAAGTCAGAATAGATTTTGGCGGTTTTGTCGTTGTAATTCCCTGTCGCCAAATGAGCGTAACGCCGAATTCGTCCGTTTTCTCGTCGAATAACCAATAGGGCTTTAGCGTGAGTTTTCAAGCCGACAATACCGTAGATGACGTTACAGCCTGCATTTTCCAGACGTCTTGCCCATTGAACGTTTTGAGATTCGTCGAATCGGGCGCGAAGCTCAACCAGAACTGTAACTTCTTTCCCGTTGAGAGCTGCTGTTTCCAGCGCTTTAACAATCGGGGATTTTCCGCTGGTTCGATAGAGAGTCTGTTTAATTGCCAGAACGTCCGGGTCTTCTGCCGCCCTTTCCAAAAAATGAACTACAGGATCAAACTTTTCATACGGCAAAGATATTAAAATATCCCGCCGACGAATTGTTTCCCACATGTCCTGATCTTCAGAGGCGTCGAGCAAATCGCGAGGAATTTGAGGTTCCCAGTCCGGATCTCGAAACTTGTCGAAAAACGACATTCCAGAGAGATTAAACAGGGATTTGGCGTCAAGAAGTCCGTTAACGTCAAAGACAAACGATTCCGGCACGTTGAGCGTCTTTTTCAGCCAGGAACGAATGTTTACCGGAGCAGACGCCGAGATTTCCAGCCGGACGGCGTCGCGGCTGCGTCTTTCGACAACAGCTTCTTCAATAGCGACAGTCAGGTCGACGATTTCATCAAAATCCGTACCCAACGGGTTGTCACAGACTCGGATGTCGGCGTCGCGGGTGATTCGGAACACCGCGCTGGAATTAACATTGCAGCCAAGGAAAAGCGAGCCAATGTTGATTTGGACAACGTCGTCAATCAGGGCGAATTCCTGGGCGTCTTTTCCGGAAGGAAGTTTGAGGAAACGAGGCAGCAATTTGGGAATCGGAACAACGCCAATGCGCGATTCCGTTTCCGATCGGGAGTCTGATTGAGTGGACGAGTTGAATATTTCGTCCAGAACTTTTCCTTCAGCAATCTGTTTTCTTTTTGAACTGGCTTGTCGAGCCAGCGACGCCTTTTTCATACCTGTCAGTTCAACGGCGACAATAAGCTGAAGTCCGGGGATGGTTGGCGCCAGTCCCTCTTCGGAGAAATCCTCAAACGCCAGAGGGGTAAGAATCGGCAGAACGTTGTTCTGAAAATAGTCGTAAACGTATTCCTGCTGTTCAAACGACCATTCTTCCGGCGGAAGTATAGTCAGTCCAGCGCTGCTGGCTTCATTGAAGGCAGACGTTATGGCGTCAGACTGATCTTTACTCATCTTTTTCGCTCTGAGACTGATTGCGTCCAGCTGCTGCGAGGGCGTCATTCCGGCGCGGTCTTTGCTTCGTGAACCAGCCTTTTTTTGCTGCATTAAACCGGCGACGCGAATCATAAAGAATTCGTCCAGATTGGAGCTGACAATAGCGAGGAACTTCATTCGTTCCGCCAGAGGGTTCGACAAATTGAGTCCTTCGTCCAGAACTCGCTGGTTGAATTCCAGCCAGCTTAATTCTCGGTTAATAAACTTATCGGTATTTTCAGAAATCTTTGCCATGGTTATTCATTCGGAAGTTTTGCCTGAAAGCGAGAATATCACAAACTGATTGAATTGCTCTGGCTTTGTCAGCAAAAGATAATAGCGTTTTTGCAGTTGTTGAATTGTAATTCTATCGAATCTGTTCCATAAGGAAATGCAATCCCAATGCGTAATACTTAACAGCGTCTGTGAGTTTGGAGTTCTCAAGAGCAGTCTTTGCGGAATGTTCTAAAGAACGGTATTCGTTCCAGACGGAACTGGCTTCTTGACCGTATTTATTCTGAATTGTTTCTTTCGCTTCAGGACGCACGTCTGAAATGAGTTCAAGCAGCGTTTTAACAAACGATTCGTCTGGCAGGGCGCTGGTTTTGGTATATGGTCCTTTGCCATAGAATTTATTTTTCAAGCTGTCTCCGTTGTTCCTCTGAATCAGAGCCAGTAAAGACAGCAATATGGCGATGAGGATTGACAGGGCTGAAACAATCAGTCCAACCGGTTTATAAAGCGGGAAGACGCACAGACCAAACAGGAGGAAAATAATTGAGAGCGTAACCAGCGATTTGGAAAACGGTCTTTTAATGGCAGGTACGGAACTGGCAACTTGATCGTCTGTGGCGCCCTGAGCTTTTTGCGGTCCGAGGTATTTAGCGACGACGACTGTGATGTTATCCGGACCGCCGCGCAAAATAGCCAGATCTCGCAGCGTTTCAACCGCCAGAGCGGGAGGAAGGGTATAGAGAATCTTGCCGATTTCGTCGTCTTTAACCTGTCCGGAAAGACCGTCGCTGCACAGCAGATACGTATCGCCCGGCTTGAGCGGGAACGGTCCTTCAATATCGGGAGTAACTTCAGGATGAACGCCCAGACATCGGGTAATATAATTCTTGGGAATTTGATCGGTGAGCGTTTCGCCGCTTTGA
>CACXSS010000299.1 GCA_902770245.1 uncultured Planctomycetota bacterium
AATAAACTCCTTCCGTTAGTTGACGGATATAAATTAGCTCTCGAAATATTTCCTGAAAAAATTGTTTATCGGTAAAAGATATGTATAACAGTAAGACCTTCAGGTGTGGGGTCAAGAATAACATACACAATATTTTTAACGTGCGAATTCCTTTTCCTTTCCCGCCCCTGATTGGGGCGGGGAAGGAAAAGGAGAGGAAGCGTTTTGGAGAGAATCGTTTATCTAATCCTCCAGATAAATCTGGGGGCTACGATTATTAAAATGCTTTTTCTCGCGTCTAAAGACTCAGGAAAAAGAAATATGTTACCATCACTTTGCAGCCAATTTCCCCTAATCTTCAACAATTGGTTTCCAGCCGCGCTGTTCCAGTTTGGTCAGGAACTCGTTAAAGCTGTCAGCAATTTTGATTACGAAGATATCGTCTCTCTTAAAGCCCAGCAAGCTGCGCCAATGCCACCAAGGGAGTTTCTCTTTAAATGGCCACAAATATTCGTATCGATAAATACCGCCGTTGTTTGCGTTATAAACCAGAAATCCTTCATCGTCTCCGCATTCCAAGCCTCCGGTTCCCTGACCAAAGACGTAACAGTTCTCGACAGGAAAGCCTAACCGGTCTTCACGAAGCGGCTTAAACGGAAATCGAATATTGAAATCGCCGCGTTCGTACACGACGTTTTCATTCTCTTTATCGTCTGGAAACAACCGGTCAACGGTTACCGAGTCGTTATCAAAGACTTCACGATAGAAATTGAGAACGCTCTGGTCAACTGCCTCGCCGTAACAATTCTCAATCTCCTGCAGTTCATCAGAATCCAAAATCTCGTCTGCGTTTTCCGATAAGTTCTCGCCGCCGTTTATTTCGGACAGTCCAAGCTTGTTCAGCAGTTCTGAAAACGAATCCGCAACCTTAAACGTCTCGGCAAACGGGCTTTGATAATAAAAGCCTTTCTTCTCCGGAATATACAACAGAACTTCATTAGGCGGATTGTTTTGATCGTCCCCCCGCTGTGCAACCATAAACGCGTTCCCGTATGGTTCTGGGCTGAAAAACGCCAGATCAATTTTCGCATAGAAATCGTTGACGTTTTGTATTGAATTCTGATACGGACTAAAATGCAAGTCGTTGTTCTCAATTTGTTCAAAATTGTTTTCAAAGAACGACTTCACATCTTGCCTGTCGTCGGCGCTGAGCGTTTCCAAAAAATTGGCGTAAGATAAAGACATTTGCGTTCTCTCCTTATAGTAATACTACATTTTCCTTCATTCTACGTACAAAACCCAGTCGGCGTCGTTGGGTTTCTTCGGAAGCGCGACGGTTCCGGATTCTGAAACAGTCAGCGTTACCGGCGATTGCTGAGCGCCCGTTTGCGGGTCAAACCAGACGGCTGTTACAACGCGCCCGGGAGCAAGGTTCTCAAGCGTTCCGGTTTCCGTTCCAGTCGAATAGAAGTAGAAAACGAATCGCTTTGCCTGTTCGTGAGCGGCAACGGCGAGGCGCCGTTCCCAGTTCGCGCTACCGCGCGGTTGCCTATAACCGCTCCCGTTGGTCGCTTGCATTAATTCCGAATTATCCTTATCCGGTTCGTACGCAGCAACGTAAAAGACCTTGCCGCCCGGCGTGAAACGCATTTCCCCGCCAGAAAATTCCGGGACGAGTTTCCACCATTCATGCTCGGTCAGGAACTTTTTCAGGTATCCCATCTGAATGGCAGAGGGAAGCTCTAACGCCTCTGGCCACTTAATAGCCTTGTCTTCCGGCGTAACAGTCGAAACGCCGTCGTGGCGGGACGTCGTGTTCATGTCGTACGTACTTTGATACAGCCAAATATCCTCTGCGCCGTAACCGTAGCCGTAAAGCCCGGTCAGATACGCGTACCAGCCTTGAGCGCGCGCTCCAAAATCTTTTGTCCACAGATAGCAGTATTTGCCCTCGTAGAGAATTGCTGGCTTGCCCTGTCCGTCGTTCCAGTAGTTTTTCGGAACGCTCAAATTAAACGGCACATTGAGCGGGTGCGACCACTGAACCGCGTACCACGTATGACCAGGAACGTTTTGGAAAAGAGACGCATGAACGTTCTTCCCGTTCCCGGTTCTCGTTACATGCCCGGCGTTTTCCTGATGAGCGGAAATCGGATGACGGTACGGGTCGTACTGATACAGCCATTTACAAACCTTGACGTATGGGTTATTGTTACGGTCGAACTTGCCGTAAAAATCGTCGTCAACTTCCTGTCCCAGCGTCCAGAAAACCGGGTAGGCGGAATACCGCGCCGCCCAGTATCGGGACAGCCGTTCCAGATAGGCGTCGTTATGCTCAATCGCCTTCATTTCGTTCGGAAAGAAGAACTGCGCGTTGGCGTGCACCAGCCCCTTTTGAGCGATATACGCAAAGTACTTGTCCATTTTCTGAAACCCCTTGACGTCGCGGGAAGAAATGCCGTCTGAATAATCTATCCCAATTTTGTCAGGGTCAGACAGATAAACGGAAATGCCGATCGGTTCAGACTGATAGACCGTAAATCCCTGCTCGACGCGGCGGTCGACAATCGCCTTGAAATGCGAGCTTGTTTTCAGGTTGCCGGCATGAGGACCCGGTTCGTCGAATTCCTCTGCCATCATGCTCCAGTGAGTGTCGCCCAGATAGAAAAACGGCGTCCCGTCAGCGTAGACGAAATACTTCAAGCCCTCGCGAGTTGTAACAAAACCGCGGCGATAGATTTCCAGATCGCCGTCGTACGGAACCGCTTTGAGACTGCCCGATTTGCCGTTTAGCCCAGCGTCCTCTTTGCAGCTGGTTTGAAACTTCCAAACGCCCAGTTCCGTTGGGGCGAATCGAACGCGCCAGATTTTTCCGCCGTCCCAAAATGCGGGAACGTTCAAAACAGTACCTGATTCAGACGTAAACGCGACGTCAAGCGTTACGTCGTTGAACGCCTGCGCGTCCGTCCAGTCCTTTTCCGACAGGAATTCAAACTCCGTCGCCGTCCAGACAGGAACAGTCCGTTCCTCTCCCAGACATACGGAAACAATTGCGGATAAAACAAACGATAACAGGATATAGCGGGTTTTCATAATGGGTCTCCTTGGGATACTAGGGAGTAGGGAATAGGGAGTGGGGAATAGGGAGTTAGCTCTCTCGACGCTAATCTCCTAAATCCGAATTAATTCTATCAGAATTGAAAGTCGTGTCAAGATATAGAAATTACATTTCCTTAACAACGGGTGCGCAGTTCTACCTAAACGCTTCGCGTCCTTTAAAACTTTGCGAACTTTGCGGACTTTGCGTGAGGTTTTTCTTTGCGGACTGGAAACGGAGTCTCGACGCCGTGTTGCGTAATTCCGCATTACGAATTCTGAATTACTACCGTTTCTCCCGGTTTGAAGTCGCGTTCAATCGTCGGTTCGTTACTGTTGCGGGTCTTGCCGCGCGTCCAGCCAGTAGGAACGGTTTCGCCGCCAAACGGATCAACCAGCCGCAGCCGTCCGCCCTTTTCAGACGTAACGCTCACTAGAACGACTTTCCCGTCTTTCATTTCCGCGGAAAGGAGAAAGCAACCTTTAGCGCGGAGGTTCTCGAATTTAGCGTCGGCGCCCGTCCAGTTGGGAAACACTTTTACGAAGCCGTGATCGCATTGAATCAACATGGACTGAATAAACTCCATCGCGCCGATTTTCTCAACGCCGTGATAGCCGTCGTGCAGATGAAAGTTCTTCTGACCGAACTTTCGAATCTGGTTCGTTTTGAACGCGTCGATTATCTTCTCGGCGGGATAGCCGGCGCGAATGCCGGTTGCAAACAGTTTGGGCGTTTGGTTGATGCCTGTCCAGA
>CACXSS010000300.1 GCA_902770245.1 uncultured Planctomycetota bacterium
AATAAATGTTTCATGATATTCTCCTTAAATAATGAAGCGAGTTGATAAAATGCTCATTCTATAACCTTGCGCCTGAGCAAATAAAGCGCTGATCAGAATGGGATTCTTTGTGTGATATGTGTTAAGCGCTAAACAATCTTTATCATCAATCCGTTTTCTGTTATTTGATACACCTGTCGCAATGAAAAGGTTACGCAGTTTTTGAAAAAATTTAAAAATTTTAAAATCCTTTTTATTGAGCCTTATACCATAAAAATAAGACTTGTCTTGTTAAAGAAAGAAAAACAAGATTAAAAGCTTTACCGTTGACGCGTTTTCAATATATGTGACGTTGTTAGAAGAAGCGCTCGTTTCGGGAAAATGCGATTTGCAATCTGTTACATAATTCTAAACCGTCAATAATTGTTACAACACTGATCAACGTTATGACAATCTTCGGCGGACAGAATGTCCGCGAACCAGCGGGGCAAGCGGGCTTTCCACGTTCTGGAGATTATTGGAAGCTTCCGCCGCAAGCGTTACACCTTCCATTACTTTGCGTTCTTTGCGGATTAATTCTTCAATGAGCGACGTCCTCCGAAGAATAATAAATAAACAGCGAAACAAATGAACGACCACGCCGAAGCCCATGCATCACTCTTCTATTTGTTTGGAATCTTCTTTTGGTTTAATCAAACATCTAATGCAGCCGATTATCAGCCCGATAAAAGTCGTATTTATAAACATACACGCAAGAAGGACGAGCATCGCTGTTGTATTATCCGGTTTATTATCTACGAATAATAAAATACCGCCAAATAACGACGTTGGAAATCCAAACAACAAGAAAAATGACATTATGCCGTCAAACGCTTCACGTCTGAACATCCACAACAAGAGCGCAAGAGCGCATACTAAAACGCTAAACAGAAAACCGGAAATTGTCATCTGCAAAATTAAATTTTTCATTGAAGGAAACGCTTTCCTTATTATTGCAAATGCAATACGTGAAAGAACTAATATAACAAGAAAAATTAATAACAATACAAGAGCGCTGAATAAATCGTCTAAAAATCTGTCAAGGTACTGTATCATAATAGCGTCTCCGTTATTTAATCGCCCACGAGATAAGATCAACCACAACCTTTGACGAATCGGTTTTAAGACTCAACTGGTTATTTTGAATCTTTGTATCAGTAATAACATCATGAGCAAAACAGGAATGCAGAACCTCGCCGTTTCTGCTATAATTTAATATCTCACATTCCGTTACAAAGATAAAGCTGTCGTTTTCCTTGATATAATAAACGTAAAACAACGGGAAATCCAAATAAATATCATGAGCAACAGCTTTTTTCTTCGTATCAATAAACAAAACGCGGTTCTGCAAACCTGTTATTAACAGATTCGATTCCTCTTGAAAATACAGGAGCGGCAAAAAGTTTAATTCCAAATCGGTTTTCAGTAATATGGTCAACTCTTCACATCCGGAAAAGAGATCTTTAATTCTGATAATATAGTACGTCTGTTCAAACCCGTCAGATATGACAATATCCGATTTAATATCAACGCCGTGAGCGTCCTGACATTGCAGCAATTTCCTGTTGTATACGATATTCATAATAAGATTTCTTTATTCCTACTCGCTCTCCATTTTGACGGCAATGGTCGATTCGATCAGTTCGTTGACCTTTTCGTAATCCTTGACCGCATTGACCCAGCTTGGGGGAATCGCGTCGAATCCGTAGTACGCTCCGGCAATCTGACCGTAAACCGCGCCGATGGAGTCGGAATCGCCGCCGAGGTTGACCGCCTGAATCATGCCGGACTCAAAATCGTTCGTCGCGTTGAACGCCCATAACGCCGCTTGAAGCGTCGAAACAGACCAGCCGCTGACGTTGACGTCCTCCCGGGATTTGTATATTGACTGTTGCTGGGTTCTCTTGCCCTCAACGTGCTCGGTAAGAATCGCTGCCATGAGGTCAACAACGTCGCGAACGACCTGGCTGCAATGCGTCAAGTCGCTGATTTCGTGAAGCATAACGTTGTCCGGAGCGCCGTAGTTCATAATAAACGAAGGGGCGAAACGCATTATACTGCCGTTGCCCTGCGTCTCTTCCGTTCCGTTTTTCAGACTTCCCTTATAATGAATAGCGTTCACCGCGTTATACGTTGCCTGTCCGACGTCAAAGGCGCGGTCTTTGCTCGACCAGAACCCTTCAAAAAGCCATCGGGCGAAATTGTTTGCAACGTCCTTCAAGTCGTAACGTTTCAGCCGAACGTAACTCTCCGCTATGCAAAAAGCCATTGAGGAATCGTCCGTCCAGTACCCGGCGGGCGTATGAAAATGTCGGCACGGAACCATCTGCGTTATGAACTCATGGTCGTCTTTCCCGGAAAACTGAATCGGCGACCCGAGGCAGTCCCCGACAACCAATCCCCAAAACATGCCTTTGAATTTGTCTTTCATGGTCTTTTCCAAATATGCGGGTAAGAAAAACTTACAATCTAATCCTGAACGCTCTGTGAGCTGTTGCTTACAGTATACCACAACTGCCGGGAGATTGCAAGCAGATTTTCCAAAAATTTGCAGAGTTCCGCGCCATTCCAGCCCTCCGTCCCCCTATTGCAATTCCGTCTTGAATCTGTTATAATCAAAAAGAAATAAATATTACATATATACGGAGATTTCCTCAATGGACTTTACCTGGAAAGACTGGCAGTCCGCTCAGCGGATGATTGACCTGTACGATAAACACCGCATTTTGTATTACGCCTATCTGCTCTGGCTGCTGTTTCAGTCTGTCGTCGCGTTTGCGATTCTGGTAGTCATTGTCGGCTTTTTGATCGTGGCGTCATTCAGCGGCGAGAGTCCTCGGCTTGCCATCTTTACTTTAATCTGCCTGATAAGCTGGGCGTGGGGATATTTTGCTTCCATTATGAACGACCCCTGCAAGGGCATGTTTTTGGTCGATAAACAAAAGTATCGGAAAATATACGACAAGGTCAACGAGATTTCCCGCAAAATCAAGGGACCGAAGATTCACAATATTTACATCTTTCCTCAGTACAACGCCGCCGCGACAAACCGTTATCTCTTTACGCCGTTCAAGCGCAACATTCTCATTTTGGGATATCCGCTTTTAGCTGCGTTGAGCTATCGCGGGTTGGTCGGCTGTCTGTCTCACGAGATCGGACACATCAAGCATAAGCACATGTCCGTAACCGCCTGGATTATGATGACCAACGCGTTCTGGTCAAACATTCAGCTTGGCATTTTATCGTTTCCTTTTATTCCTTGGCTTCGTTACTGGCTGCCCGCTTTTAATAAAGCGCTTGCCCCGCTGTATCGTCAGCATGAAATTGAGGCGGATAAATACATCGTCAAAACGTTTGGAGAGGACTATTTAGCCGCCTGTCAGGTGGAAATGCTGCTAAAGGAAGAACAGTATTCAGACGTTATGGAAGAGCTCTTGGCGCAAATGCAAAACGGTTCCTGGGAACAGTGTGACATCGTCAAGCTGATTCGGGACGGTCTCCGCGAAGACCTGCCGGAAGACCGAGATGAACGGGTGATTTCTCGCGCAACGAAGTCCGTTCCCAACGTCTTTGACGAACACCCGTCTTTTGCCCAGCGACTGGAACTGGCGGATTGCCGCTATCCGATGAGATTCGCCCAATTCAACGCCGACGCTCTGGACGAACTTGTCGGGCGCGACGACGAGTTTGATTCTGAACTCAACGCTCATTTTCACGCGATGCTGGACGAATACGCTGCAAACGTTCGCGCTGAGGCGGAACATTGTCGGCAGGAGCTGGAACAGAACCCGCCCTCCGTC
>CACXSS010000301.1 GCA_902770245.1 uncultured Planctomycetota bacterium
CCGTTGGCTTTGGCGCCGAATCGTTCATAGACGGCGGGCATGAACGACATGTTGCTCGAACCGTCAGCGTCCGGGTTCAGACCGTCCATCAGCGACGGACCGCCTTGAAGCGTCGTGAAAATCCAACGCCCTGAAATCCGCTCGTTTCGATACGCCCAGGGCAGCAGGACGAAAAACATAACTGCAATCGACGTAACGCCTTGCAAAAACAGCTTTTTGGAAGTCTCTTTCGTCCAAAGACGATACAACCCAAGAGCTGCCAGCGCTCCGGGGGTAAATAAAATCCAGCCGGGTTTAACTAAAGTCGCCAAACCTCCAAACAGTCCCATCCAGAGAGCGTCTTGCCAGCGGGAAGAAATAAAACCTCGAACCCAAAAGTATATCTGCGCCAGCAGAAAAACGGAAAAGAGCGTTTCCGACAAGATCATGGGACTGATAAGAACGAATTCAGGATAAATGGCGGCGATGGCTGCTGCAATCAATCCTGATTTTTCTCCATAAAGAAGCCGAGCGATCGCCCAAATCTCCCAAACGCAAAAAGCGCCTAAAACAGCGCCGGCTATTCGTCCATAAAGAATGGGAACGTTTGTTCCAAAAATCGCCTGGAGCGCAGCTAAAAACAACGGATAGCCCGGCATGCGAAAGATCTGGCGACCGTAATACTCGTACGGCTTTCCGGAGGCGATATTTTGAGCGAGCGTCCAATACCCGTCGCTGTCTCCGTAAACAAAACCGCCATGAGCGAAATAAACGTCCCAGCATACCGCCGCCAAAAGGCGAATTAAAAAAGCGCTAAGAATGATTATTGCCAGCCAACAGCTTGCAAAATTATATTCGCCTTCGGCTTCCCGGGGTTCGTTTTCCACTTTACGCCCTTATTTTTGCAGCGGTTTGTCGCGGCGATGTATCGGAGAGCACGTTACCATTAGCGCCAATCCGATGCAAAGAACAACCAGAAAATACGCTAACATATAAGCTGACCAGCCTGGCGTTTTGAACTCTAAATTTGCTTCTTCTTTGGCTTTAGCCGCAAAACTCAAAACAGGCTGCAAAGCAGCGATCAGGAAAAAAACAATTTGGAAAATTCGCGCTGACAGTTTTTTCAACATGGGAAATTACACGTTTGACGACAAATGTCGACAGTTGAAGCGGAATTAATAAACGTTATTCACGCCGATTCATTTAATAATATTATACATCGATTAAAAGCTTTTTTCAATAGCCCCAATCAAAAAGAAATCAAAAAAAGAGACAAAATCGATTTTTTATCGAATAATCCGGGAGCGTTTCTCGAAAAATCCTAAAAAAAACGGAAATTTTATTGTATAATTCTTGACAACAAAGCAAAAAACAGGCACAATATAAGGGGAACGTTCAGAGTTCGGAACGGGAAACGCCTTTTGACCTCAAAACATTGTCATTCCCTGACCATTTTACCACTTTATCGCAAGTCATGACGTCTAATCCGGAAATTCGCAGCGAGTCAACAACCGCGCCCCCCAAGGCGGGAGTCGAAAACAACGCGGCTGAACACAACAGCGCTTTGACAGTTGAACTGTCTCCGGCAGCGCCTTCGGCAAACGCGGCTGAAAAGACGTCTGTTCTAACAACAGCCCCTCTCGATTACGAATCGTCTCAGACAACCGCCAACGCAGCAGACGCTACTGTCGTTCGGAATCGAAACGATCAGCAGGAAAAATCCAGTTCTCATTCCTCAAGTACAGAGGCGTATACAGACCAAAAACCGTCCAACGACGGAGTAATCATTGTAAACAACGGCTTGATCGACGGCTATATTCCCACAAGACTTGGCAATTATCAGATCGTCCAAAAAATCGGCGCAGGCGGCATGGGAAACATCTTTCTGGCGACGGACGTTTTTTTGGATCGGGAAGTCGCGATAAAAATTTTACTGCCGAAATACCAGTCAACGGAATTGCAGGAACGATTTATCGTTGAAGCAAAAGCGTCCGCCAAACTCCATCACGACAATATCGTTACTATTTATTCTTATGGCGAAACAAACGACCTGCCGTTTTTTGCCATGGAATACATTCCCGGTTCCAACCTGCGGAGCATCGTAGACAAAACCGGCGTTTTGTCGATTGAAGACACGCTGTCATACGCCATTCAGATATCGTCTGCTTTGGAACACATCAATGACAACGGAATCGTCCATCGAGACATTAAACCGTCCAACGTTCTCATTACAAACGACGGAACGGTTAAAGTCATTGACCTCGGATTGGCAAAAGACTATTTGCGCCAGCCAGACGACGGACTGACCCAAACCGGCGTTACACTGGGAACGTTTGACTATATCTCTCCCGAACAGGCAAACGATCCGCGGAACGTTGACATTCGCGCCGACATTTATTCCCTGGGCTGTACGATGTTTTTCATGCTTGTTGGAAAACCCCCGTTTGCCGAAAAAAACAGAGTGCAAAAAATCGTCAGCCATCAGGTCGATGTTACGCCTGACATTCGTCTGCTGCGCCCTAAAATTCCAGAACGACTGGCAGACATTGTCATGCGCTGCATGGAAAAGAATCCGGACAATCGGTATAAAAATCCGCAGGAATTGTCCCGGGATCTTTATATCGCAGCGGAAGAACAGGGGATGCGTCCCAGCCGGTTTTCACTTTCCAAATGGTATTTGCCGTCCAAATCGCGTCTTCGAGTCTGGAAAGACCGTTTAGCGTGGGCTATCCCGATTGTCCTTCTGATCGTTGGCGTCTGGATATTGAACTGTTTTTGGCAGCCGGATCAACGTCAGGCGGAATTTCTCCCGGAATCGCCCGGCTTAAAGCGAAGCGACAACTCCGTCAACGCCAACGGACGACCGACGCCTATTTTCGGCGCGGTAAAGAAGGGCAAGGTTTTGGATTTCGACAGCGCCGCTCAATCCTTCCCGCCGTCTCTGGACCCCCCCGCTCCCAACGGAAACGTAACGCCTCCAACGCCTGTTGCCGCCGAAGATCAGACGCCCGCTCAAAACGACAGCGCTCCATCCGCGCCAGAATCGATTATTCAGCCGACGACCGTTTCGGCTAAAGTCGTTCAAACAACCCAAGATTCCACCCCCCCGGCAAGCGCGCAGCAGGAACAGCCGCTGCCGGACTCCAGTCCAAACAGCGTTTCGCCTGGAAACGCCTTGCAGGACAATACAAATCAAAGCAGCCCCATTCATTCCGTAAAACTGGAAACAGATTAGGCAAGAGGCAAGAGGCAGTAGTTTAAAAAATCCTACTGCCTACAGCCTCCGTGGGTTAAAACCCACGGCTACTGATATTGAACTGCTACGCAGTTCTAGCGGATGCGCTTCGCGCCTATTTCCTGCTGCCTACTGCCTATTGTCTCAAACTACTTCCTTCACCCTAAATTTCATGAGAGTTTACTTCCTCCTTGAAGACAGCCGATCCTTTTTTGAAACTCTGCCGTGCTGGCTGAGCATACTCAAGCCGACGTATCGGCGCGTGCCGGAAATTAACCGCATTTACAACGGAGACTGTTACGTCATGAAAAGCGGCTGCGGGTTCCCCCGAATTCTGGGCGTCGATCCGCACTCGCCGGCGCAAAACGTGCTGGGCGCCACCATTACCGACATCAACCGGTACGGCAACATCGACCGGCTGGTTCTGGTTTTCGACTCCGACGACGTCCCGATTGGGAAACGCTATCGAATGGCGATTCAGGCGATTAAAAGCTATCCCGGCGGGCTGAAATGCCCGTTTAGCATCTTTCTGGTCAAGCGCTGTTTTGAA
>CACXSS010000302.1 GCA_902770245.1 uncultured Planctomycetota bacterium
GAGCTCATGCGGACTTTGCACGATATAAGCCGTTTCTGGATTCCATTCATCCTTATACCGAGCTGGCTATTGGCGGCGGGAACCCGCTTTTGCACCCGGAATTTGACTCTTTTCTTGAGTATTGCAAGGAGCGTCAATTCATCCCGTCAATAACAGTCAACTGGCGGGATTTGATTCAGCAGCGGGAGAGAATTCAAAAGCTTACACATGAAAAGTTGATCTATGGCGTTGGCGTGTCAATGCCTGCGCCAAATGAGCGGCTTTCTCCAGAGGACGAAGAGATTCTCAAGGACGCTCTTGCCGAACTGCCGACGGCGATATGTCATTTAATCCTTGGGATACACACTCTCGATTATATCCAGAGACTGGCTCAGCGGTTTTATTCTCCCCAGGTTCTCCTGCTGGGGTTCAAACCAATTAGAAGAGGTTTGGAATATAAACAGCATAGAGATAAAGTCATTCAGAAAAACATTGAAGATGTGAAGTTCTTTTTTCAGGACGAATACGATTATATAATTCAGGAGTTGAACCTTGAAAGCGTCAGTTTTGACAACCTCGCTTTGGAACAGCTTGAACTGCTGGAGTTGTTTCGTTCCAAAGATCCAGAATATTACATGGGAGACGAGGGACAGTTTACCATGTTCGTTGACTTGGTCAAAGGAGAATATGCTGTCTCGTCAACCTCTATGGAACGGTTTCCTATCGGCAGCTTGACCGCAGACGAAATCTTTGAGAAAGTCAGACGGAATTGACGTTTTTAGTCAATCCCATCGACTTTGACCGTTTGACTTTATTTTTCCTGTTTATCGCCGATTCCCTCAATCAACTCCTTTCTGAGCGAAGCAGGAATTTTACGGTTTTGATGAATGTTGGCGTCTGAAAATTCAATTAATTCCCGCGCCCAGCGCTGAGCGTCCTGACGGCGTTTTTTGAGCAGCGTTTTGGTTATCAGCATTTTGTTGTCTTCCAGAGTATTGTTGGATGCGTTCAACTCGCTTAACGCTTTTTGACACATGTCTTCCTGAGTGGGCGTCAGAACGGGAGACGTCATGTCCAGCAGAGCCAGATACGCTCGGGCAACGTAGTCCGCCTGATGTAACATGCAGGCGCGATTGAGAGCTGCGTACGCGTCGTTTTCGTGCGACCAGTCCCCGGATTCCCGACCGTATTTGTACAGGCGGATTCCGTATTCTCGCCACAAAACGCTCGACTGCGGGTTTCGTTCAATAGCTTGATGGAACATTTCAACGCACTGGTCAAAGTACTCTTTGTTTTTTGTTCTTGTCCATTGAATCCAATTCCATTGCGCCAGGTCAAACCGGGGCTGAAACGCGATGGAGTCTGCTTTTACCGACTGTTCCAAATCTGCCAGCTGGGATTCCGACGTTGTATCGTGCAGAGACGCAATTCTTGCTTTGGCAGACTCCGTTGTCGGGTAGAATCCGGTAAAGTAACACAAGACAAACAGAACGCTCAGCCCGGCTGCGGTCAGATACGAAGCGAAGTTTGAACTCGCCGGCGTGGTTTGCGGTTCCTGTTCCGCCGCAAAAGTTTGATTGACAAGCAGCGCGGTCAGCGTCCAGAAAACTGCGGCGATTGTCGTGTACGCGATTCCCCCGGACAGCATTAACGCGGTGAGAAGTCCAATCATCGCCAACGCCAGGGATGCCGGCGAGAATTTCGTCTGACCAATTCCAGGAACAATCAACAGCGACGAAGCAGCGGACGCGCAAAGCAGAACAACAAACGGTCCGGGCGACTGTCCCATGGCGATAAATCCCAGACTGTATCCAATTACAAAACTTGCCAGAGAAATCGCTAAACTCAATTTGAGCGACAGCGGAGGGACGTCGCTGCTGGACGCGTCGGGAGTAACAACGAGTTTGTATCCCAGCAAGCCCAGCAAAAACCAGAAAATCATCGCTGAGGGAATGCCGGAGACGGCGGCGATTTCCAGCAGGAAGTTGTGCGGGTCGGCAACCGCCTCTCCAGCTGTGGCGGGCATGAACTGCGTATAGTAATTCTGAAAATTCCCGGCTCCAACGCCCAGCCACGGGTGATGCCAAATCATCTGTAACGCAGAGTCCCAGTACTCAAAACGATATTCCAGCGTCAGCATCGCGGAATCCAAAATTGACGGTTTCCAGATAAGAACGGCAGTTCCAGCAAACGTCGATAGTATGACAAAAGTAATCGTTATGAGCCATTTTGCTTTGGCGCGTCCGGGAACTCGGGCGAATCCGTAAAACGCGCCGCAAAACAGGGCGAACGCGATTCCCAGCATGGCTGCGCGAGCGTGAGTCAGCGCGACGGCAAACGCGACGAATCCCATCGCGGCAATCAGCCCCCATCCGGCGCGGCGGTTCCAATTCTTAGCCCATGTGGCGGCAAGGAGAACAAGGCAGGGCGTCAAAAAAGCCGCCAGGGAGTTCGTCAGAGAAAAGCTTGCCGACGGTTCAAAGGCGAAAAAACGGTCTTCAAAGCTCCGTCGAGCGGGCGAGTCTTCCGACGGGTCAATTCCTAACTGTTGAAGATAAACAGCTGGGTTCGCTTGATATCGGGCTTTGTCTGACGGGTATTCGATGTAACGCTGATAAACCGCCCACGTAGAAAGGACGACAGCCCCGCACATGAGCGAGGATAACAGGATTCGTTTTCGTTCCGGCGTTACAACGATTTGTCGAACGAGCAAATAAATCAGAGCGTAAAACGCAGTCGACCAAAGACAGTTGAGCGCCGCGCGCTGATCGCCGTGAATCACGCCCAGCGCTCCGCTTAAAAAGTACAGACAGAAAAACGCTGCAACCAGAAGGTCTGCGCTGACAAGGCGCCCAAACGTCCCCTTTTTGAAATAAAACCAGCAGCCCGTCCCGACAACGCCGATAAGCCCCCACAGATAATCAAAGGCGAATCCGCTCGGGTCGCACGTCCAGAACAGCCGAGACGTCAGCCAAACGGTCAGAAGAATTATCGACCAGTCCCGCGAGGTATTGTCAGCGTCGTTCATAACAGTTTATTCTCCGATGAGGGTTAAGATTAACGTGCGGCTTCCGCCGTAATTGCGATGTTCGCACAAATACACGCCCTGCCAGACGCCTAACGCCAAGCGTCCATTTGTAATGGGAATCGTAACGCTGGCTCCCATCAACGACGCCTTGCCGTGAGCCGGCATATCGTCTCGTCCCTCTTCCTGATGTGTGTACTGAAACGTTTCCGGCGCCCAGGAGTCGAGCAGAGCGTCCAAATCCCGACGAACGTCCGGATCTGCGTTTTCGTTGATTGTCAGCGACGCGGACGTATGCTGAATAAACACCGACAGCAGCCCCGCCTGAACGGTCGACAGTTCCGGCAGCTGTTCAACGATTTTATGCGTTATCAAATGACACCCGCGAGGATACCTCGGCAGCTGAATCTTTTTCTGAATTACAGTCATGAAAATAAAAATGAGAGACAATTTTACATACGGGATTACTTTATTGGGTAATTATACAATAATATTTTCAAATGTAAAGGTTGTTTAGAGCTATTAGGATCCTTTCGTTTTAACAAAAATCTTTCAAACTTCTTGACAAAAGCGGTATGTTTGTGTACAATAGTGATAAATACGGTAAAAATCAGCTTTAATAGGATATTGCTATGGAACGACCATTATTAACAGACGATCTTGTTTTTAGCTACACGATGGGGAGTGAAGGGTCTGAACC
>CACXSS010000303.1 GCA_902770245.1 uncultured Planctomycetota bacterium
GGCGTTTTCCAGGTTAAAAGGGTTAAAGGCATTGTTTAACAACAACTCCCCCTTATAACCTATTTTCTCTATTCGCGCAAGAAGAATTTGCGTGCACCCGCTGCCTACTGTATCTTCCCTCCCTCCCCCTTTTCAAAATTACAGATTTATATATTATAGTAATGTAGAATTCTATCGACTACTTGGCATTTACAATTATATATAACCTTACAGACGAATCCATGTTTGAATCCCTACAAAATAAACTCAGCGAAGCGTTTCGACATCTTTCCGGCAAAGCGGTTTTGACCGAATCCAACATGAAAGAAGGTCTGACAATGATCCAGAACGCGCTTCTGGAAGCGGACGCCGGCTACGAAGCCGTCAAGGCGTTTATGGCTCGCGTTCAGGAAAAGGCGTTGGGCGAAAAGGTTCTCAAAAGCCTGCGACCGTCAGATCAACTGGTAAAAATCGTTCACGAAGAACTTATCCAGTTTATGGGACCGGTTGACAACGACCTTCATCTGAAGCGTTCCGGCGTGTCGATTATTATGATGTGCGGTTTGCAGGGCTCTGGTAAAACGACGACAACGGGCAAGCTGGCGCGAATGTTAAAAATTCGCGGTCGCAAGCCGATGCTGGTTGCAGCTGACCTTCAGCGTCCCGCCGCCGTTCGACAGCTTCAGGTGCTGGGCGAGCAGATCGGCATTCCGGTCTATGCGGAAGAGGGCGAACAGAACCCGGTCAAGGTTTGCAACGACGCCGTCAAGGAAGCGGAAAAGACCGACTGCGACGTTCTTATCCTCGATACCGCCGGGCGTCTTCACATTGATGAAGCGCTCATGGACGAGTTGAAAAAGATAGAATCGCAGTGCAATCCGGATCAGGTTTACCTCGTCGTAGACGCCATGACCGGTCAAGACGCGGTTGTCAGCGCCAAGGCGTTTAACGACGCGCTGGCTCTCAACGGGGTTATTCTTACCAAGTTGGACGGCGACGCCCGCGGCGGCGCGGCTTTGTCGATGAGACACATTTCCGGCGCGCCAATTAAATTTATGGGCGTTGGCGAGCAGATGGACGCTCTGGAAGAATTCCATCCTGACCGTATGGCAGGGCGAATTCTCGGCATGGGCGATATTCTCACCCTGGTCGAAACGGCTCAGCGAGAATTCGACCAGGACGAGCTGCGTCAGCAGGAAGAGCGCATGAAGAAGGGCGAGTTCACCTTCGACGACTTCCGCCGAATGATGAACCAAACCCGCCGACTCGGTCCGCTGGGCAAGATTTTGGGCATGATCCCCGGCATGGGAGCCATCAAGCAGATGATGGACATGGACGTTGCCGAAAATGAGATGAAAAAGCTCGGCGGAATTATCGATTCCATGACCAAAAAGGAACGCGCCAATCCGGATTTGATTGACAACAGCCGCAAAAAACGCATCGCCGCCGGCGCAGGCGTGGGCGTCAATGAAGTCAGCGAAATCTGCAAACAGTTCGGCGCGATGGCGTCGATTATGAAAAAAATGTCGGGCTTGGGCATGGGCGGAAAAATGCAGGCGATGCAGGAACTCACCCGTCAGATGACGACCAATCCGCAAGCTCGTCTTGCCAAACAAAAGGGCAGCACCGGGAAGCGGCTCACCCCGGCGGAACGCGCAAAGCAAAGAAAAGAACTCGAAAGAGAACTCAAGAGAAAGAGAAGAGCGGAAAAATAATTTCGAGTTAGAAAGACATATATGAAATTACTCCATATCGGCGACGTTGTCGGTAAACCAGGACGAACCATGCTTCAGCGCAGTCTAAAAGGGCTGCGTATTAAATACCAGCTGGATTTAATCTCTGTCAATTCAGAAAACGCAGCGGCTGGCACCGGTTTGACGCCTGAAACGTACAAAGAAATCGTTGAGGCGGGCGCCGACGTGTTGACGATGGGAGATCATATATATAAACGGAAAGAAATCATTCCAATTCTGGAGCAAAACGACAACATCGTCAAGCCCGCCAACTATCCGCCGGAAGCGCCGGGCAAGACGTACGCTCTGGTTGACCTCCCGCTGGGTCGCCGCGCCGCTGTTATCAGCCTTCAGGGGCGAGTGTTTATGAGTCCGGTTGACTGCCCGTTCCATGCGGCAGACAAAATTCTCAAGCTGTTGCCGCCGGACGTCAAAATTATTCTGGTGGACTTCCATGCTGAGGCGACCAGCGACAAACAGCTCATGGGTCGATACCTCGACGGGCGCGTTACCGCCGTTTTGGGGACGCATACCCATGTCGCCACGGCAGACGAGCAGATTTTCCCCGGCGGGACGGCGTTCCAGACCGACGTCGGCATGACCGGTCCGATGGAAAGCGTCATCGGGAGAAAAATCGACTGCGTCCGCGAAGCCGTTTACACGTTCAAGCCGACCAAATACGAGATTGCCTTGGGCAACCCTCAAATTCACGGCGCGATTGTCGAATTTGACCATATTACTGGAAAAGCGACGGCAATCGAACGCCTCGTCGTATCCGAATCCGATTTGCCGGAGTTGGAACGTCTTGCCGCTCAGGCGACGTACCGATAAAGCAATCAGCCGTTATAATCTCAAACTAAACCCTTTTTAGCCGGAAAAATCAGTGGATTTTTTCGGCTAATTTCTTGAAAATAATCCTTTCCTTAAAAAATAGTTATATTTTTTCAGTCTGGTTGTCGATTTTATCAAACAGACGGATTGTACCGATTGTATCAATCCTGACGGTTATTTTAACATAAATTTTATACAATATTCATTTCAGGGAAGGTAATTCCATGCGACGTATTTGCTTTAACGTTTTTAACGCACTGTTGATTTTCGCAATTGCAAGTGTCAGCGCTGCGCGAGCGGACGAACCCAACTTTGAGAGAGTTATTCGGGACTACAAGCTTCAACTTGCCACTTACTCCATTCTCAATACGGATACGCCCGTTCAGCTGGGAGTCCCAACAACCACTCAGGCGGCTCCGCAGACCGCGCCAGACGTCGCGCCGGTAAAAATGGTTCCGATTGAGACTCTTAACAGTCAGCCGAGCAAGCCGGAGACGAAACCTGAAGAAAAGCCGTCTGCTCAAGAAAAGCCGTCAGCTGAAGAAAAACCGTCTGCTGAAAAACAGATTTCGAAGCCTGCCGCCATTCCTAAAACAAAATCAACGCCGAAAAGTAACAAAGCGCTCAATCTTTCCAAGCCGGAAAAAGTCGTGAAACAGACGCCGTCGGCGCAGGATACTAAAGCGGACGTTTCTCCCAAGGCATCGGAACAAGCCGCTCCCAAAAAAGAAACGACTTCTGACGGCTGGAATTCCGTTTCCCGTAAAAAGCTCCATACGGTTCGCAATTTCTCTGATCCGGTTTTCTATCTGTTCCGTTTCAAAGGAATCCGAATATCTCACGGCGGGTTTTCTCTTTTCAACGCTGACCCCTGTCAAATCATCCGTTCCCCCGCCTCGGCTTATAGACGGTCCGTTCTGTGCTCTCTCAAGTGCATCGGCAAGCAGAGCCGCTATGAAAAGCAGTTGCAGCAGCTCGGCATCCTCGGAGAGGACAGCTATACCTGCACCAGCTATCTGCCTCAGGTGGGCAACGTGCCGAAGCAGGGCGACATCCTCTCGTGGGCGGAGTCCTCGGCGGTCATCTATGCCAACTCCGTGCTCGGCGCGCGGTGCAACCGCAACTCCGGCATCATCGAGCTCATGGGCTCGGT
>CACXSS010000304.1 GCA_902770245.1 uncultured Planctomycetota bacterium
TGAGCAAGGTCTTGTTCTGAATTGGCGCGATAATAATAGTCGACAACCGGCGGCGGTTCCGGACCTTCGGTCTTTTTGAGAACCAAAGCGTTGTCCGCCGTAGCCAGATACCAGTTTTCAGTAGCTGACGAATTAATCAAAAGGGCAATGTTGTCCAGGTTGGCTGTCAGCGCGGTTGAACTGATTAAAACGTAGCCGCTGTCTGTCGCGTTGTTCCACCACGCGGCTTCGTCGCCATTGTTAAACAGAAGATTGACAGAGCCTGCGGTCAGCGTTGCTGCGCCGGTTGTCAAGCTGTCGAAATTGTTTGCTGTGGACGCGCTGTTGAAGTCAAAGTTGACCGTTCCGTCAGTAAGAGCAAAGTCTCCGATAGAAATTCTGGACGCTGCGCTCGTATCGCCGATTGTAAACGCGCCGCCGTTAATCGTAACGTTGGACGCAATCGAGCTGGCGCCGTCGATAAACGCTGCTCCGGACGCAACGGTTACGTTAGAAGTCAGACTTCCGGAACTTGCCAAAACGAGCGTTCCTTCGGAAACGGTCGTCGCGCCGGTATACGCGTTAGCGCCGGAAAGCGTCAACTTTCCTGCGCCGGTTTTTGTAACAGCGCTGGTTCCCGTAATGGGGGCGGCGATAGACCCGTTCATGTTGTTGAACGTAATATCGCCCAAAGCGCTCATCGTTCCGGTTTCTATAATAATGTTGCCCGGATTGGCGCCAGCGCCGTTAAACACCATATTTGTACCGGTGTGATCCGCCATGCCGTACATGCTCTTTTTAACGTCTAACGTTGAACCGGAGTCAAAGTTGATTGTAAACGTCTTATTGACGTCTCCAGTCTTTACAATGACAAAGTTGTTATAAATGGTTGACGTTCCACCTTTGACAGTCCAAGAGCCGTCTCCCTTATGTCCAACCTGCAGGTTTCCAGAGCCGTTGACCGTTCCGGAATTTAATACCATTTTGTTCTGGTATTGAACGTTATCCAACGTCAGCGTTCCGCCATTAACGGTCATATCAACGTTAGGAGACGTTGTGAAAGCGCGTACATATTCCAGCGTTGCGCCTGAATTAACGGTGATGGGCGCCGTTCCCCAGTATCCGGTTGTATTGCCGCCGTTAAAAACGTCATTAACGCCGTCAATAACCATTTTTCCGCCGTCGACAATAACCTCTTTAATGGAGTTGGGAGTTCCGGAATAACCATAACCAGTACGATTGAAAATTTGCGTACCCTCGCCGACCTTTTTAATTGTTACATTATAGGCGCCGTTGCTGGAACCGCGAATGGCTTGACCATAAGCAGCAGTATCGGAACTGGTCGTACCAGCTCCGATTTCAAAAACGTATTGATTGTTTCCATTGCTGCCGAACAGATACGCGCCTCCGTTGGGAGCGTTGAGCTTTCCAATCTGAATGGTTCCAGCATTATTGACAGCAAATTGACTGCCATTGAGCGTTAAATCGAAAACGCCGAAAGCGCCGGGATCAATTCTGGCATATCCGCTGTTAACGGTAAGATGTCCATTGTATCCGCCCGTTCCGTTAAAGTGAACGTATCCGTCTGTCGTCAGATTTCCAGAGCCGGAAATGGAACTGAAAGACGAATACGCGCTGCCAGCAACGGCAATCGCGCCGCCGTTATCGCCGATTACGACGCTGTTAGC
Organism: uncultured Planctomycetota bacterium; assembly: GCA_902770245.1. Lineage (GTDB taxonomy): Bacteria > Planctomycetota > Planctomycetia > Pirellulales > Thermoguttaceae > RUG11551. The sequence continues at coordinate 1,668 of CACXSS010000304.1, forward strand.
AAAAGTCTTTCCGCTTCCAGCAGCTGTTGTGTCGAGCTTTCCGCCGTTGATTGTAACGGGACCGGTTCCCAAACCGCTGACCTGGGCGATTTTCAGCGTTCCAGCGGAAATCGTCGTCCCGCCGGAATACGAGTTGTCGCCGGAGAGCGTAACCGTTCCCGCTCCGGTCATGGCAACGCTTCCCGTACCGGAAATGACGTTGCCAATCGTTACGGTGGAATCGTGAGCAAATTCCAGAACTGAGTTGTTGATAACTCCGCCGGTTCCCAGCGTACCGGCGCCAGTAAGTTTGAGCGTACCTTCGGAAATCGTCGTTCCGCCGGCGTAGGTGTTGTTTGCAACAAGAGTCAACGTTCCATCGCCGATCTTTGTAACGGAACCGCTGCCGGAAACAACGCCGGAAAGAGTCAGATTCTTGTTCTCTGCAACGTCAAAAGACCCGTTGGCGTTCACATTGACGGGACCTGAATACTCAGCGTCAGATCCGCCTTCGGTAAACTTGGCGCCGACTTTATCCGTTCCGTCAATCGTCCAGTTCGGCAAGCTGATATCAGACGTGTTGGCGTCATACCAGTTGTTTCCGGGTTGAGGTCCGGGACCGGGATCGTCTCCGCCGTCAACAGCGAGAAGCAAAATGTGACCGGGTTCAGCGGCAATCGCCCAAGAGTTGCTCGGCGTGCCGTTCACCGAAACTTTGAAGTTATCGGGATTGAATTGTTCATAATTCGTAATATAGCCGTCAATAATAGAGAACCCGCCGCTGTAATTGTCATTAATATAGTTCCACCATACGTCGGAGCTATCGGTATTAAACGACAAATCAATACACCCGGAATTCAGAGTAATCGAAGACGGTTTGAGCCAGTCGGCTTCTTCGGCGACGCTGCTATTAAAATCGAAATTGACCGTTCCGCCGCTGAGAGTAAGAGAACTAATCGAAAATTCCTGCGATGCCGACGTTTCGCCAAATACGAAAGTTCCTCCTCGTCCAATCTCGAAGTCGACATAATACATATCCGTTCCCGCATGGAACGTCGCTCCCTGCGCCGATTCCGATGCAACTGTAATTTTAGAAGTTTGCAGGCTGGCGCCTTTTGGGAAAACGAGAGTTCCGCCCGAAACAGTCGTCTCGCCGGTATACGAATAAGAGCCGGACAGCGTCAGCGTTCCAGCGCCGGACTTGACCAAAGAGCCGGTTCCGGAAATGGCGCTGTCATACGTTTTGTTTGATTCGTAACCCAACTCCAACGCGCCGTTGTCAGCAACGGTAACCGATCCCACTGCGCCGTCGCCGGACAGTTTGAGCGTTCCCTCGGAAACCGTCGTTCCGCCGGCAAAGGAGTTGGCGGCAGTCAGCTCTAGCGTTCCAGCTCCGGTTTTAACGAAGCTGTTATCGTACTGAGCGGTTATTGGAACGCTGATTGTTGCAACGTCGCCTGCGTTTGCAACGCCAATTCGTTTTTCCCCGTTGAGCGTAATCGTATTGGAACCGCTGACGGTCATGGAACCGTTGAAATCAATCGAATTGGCGGTAATGTTTTTATCGAGCGTTATCGACGGGGAATTCTGCGCGTTGAACTGTACAGCAGAGGAATTGGCAAACGCCTGACCGGTTTGTCCGTTGGCGTTCCATGCGGCGTCCGACCAGTTCCCGTTGGCGGTTGCGTTGCGCTGATAGACCGTCGCCTGATACAAAGACGGATTGTTATAAAGGAATTGAACCTGTTCCGCCGTCATGGACTGGTTGTAAATCTGAACTTCGTCCAGATTGGCGTCGCTGCCGCGGCCGCCGAAGTTCCACGCGCCGTTAAATGTAAGGTTGGTAACTTGCTGATTGTGCGTCCAGGCTTTTTGCGATATCAGTTCGCCGTCAATGTACATGTACGCCATTTGAGTTGACGAGTCAACCGTAACAACAAAATGATGCCAGTTTGAACCGAGGTTTATCGAAGAATCGCCAACCATGCCAATTGCATTTTTCTTCCCCGGTTGAACCGGTTCTTAACGTGATGTAGTTTCGCCAGTTCGTCCCAGGCTGAGTTCCCCAGAAAGAAATCGTCATATTGCCGGTATAAACATTGGCGGCAGAAAGACCGCAGTTGCTTTTGGACTCGGCTGTTGCGTTGTTCCTTTGAAGATGGTTGCCGTACATTTGATTGGAACTGCTAATAAATGGACGATTATTGGCATCCCCAACGTTATTGCAGGTAAAACCGTTTCCCGACGAATCCGTGGTAGCGGAAAGCAGCGTTCCATTAGCGTAGTCGTTAAACGTCCAGTAGGCGACCAAATCCGCCAGCGCGATATTGGAAGCGCATAAAAGCGCGATAACAGCAAACAGGGAATATTTGAATGAGGATTGAGTATTAGGCATTCTTTTACTCCTCAAAGGGGAAACTGAATAACGGTTATATAAAACGACTTTTGCGACAAGACGTCCGGTCGCAAAAACGTAAAATTGTTTTTCTGCTAATATAGTATTATATACTATTTTTGAGAATCTGGAAGAGTTCAGAAGAAAAAAAGTTGAAAAAATTTGAAAAGTCTGAGAAAATAGAGAAAATATTTCGGAGAGCAGCGCCTTGGCGCAGCTTTTATACTTGACGGCTTGCCGTCAAGCGGCGAGGCGCCGCCCCCAATCCGCGCTTCCGCGCGAGACGTATTGTAATCGCTCCCGTTGGTCGCTTTCGTACTTGACAGTTAAAGCGATTCTATTTTATAAAAAAAGCGAGAGTTCCGCTTACGCTTCCCTCTCGCACTCCGATACGTTACACAACCTATGAGGAGCGCTTGCGCCAACTCCTCACTCCTCACTCCTAACTCCTAACTCGCTTACGAAGGAGCAAACCGATAACGCCAAGAACCAGCAGCGCCCAGGTCGACGGTTCAGGAACGCCGGAGCCGGGTTCGGGAGCGGGACCAGCGCCAAGACCGATCAGGTACAGACCGTCTGTTCTGCCTTCCAGACTGAACAGAGCGTTGTAGTTCCCCAGCAAATCGCTCATGTCGGTTATATCGCTAACAAATCCTTCGTCAGAAACCAGCTTGTATTCCGCGCCTTCTGCCGCCCAAAGGTTAGCGTCAGCAGCGCTTGTAAAGAACAGCTTGACGATTGAATTTGTATCGAGAACAAGCTCGTTAGACGCGTCTGTAATGGCAAGCGTGTCGAATTCCTGCAT
>CACXSS010000305.1 GCA_902770245.1 uncultured Planctomycetota bacterium
GGTTTCAAACGGTTCATGAACGATGCCGTCTATCTGACGGTAAATGACTTCCGGTTTCCCAACGGACAGCTCGTACTGCTCGCGGCGCATCGTTTCAATCAGAACGGACAGGTGCAAAATGCCGCGCCCGGAAACGACGTACTGATCGGTTTTGGGAATCTGCTCAACCCGCAGGGCGACGTTGGATTCCAATTCCCGGAAAAGACGTTCGCGCAGATTTCGAGTTGTAACGTATTTCCCTTCCGTACCCGCCAGGGGAGACGTGTTGATGCTGAACGTCATTCTCAGCGTCGGTTCGCCAACGTGAATGCGGGGCAAGGGGTTCAAATCGTTGGGCGGGCAGATTGTATCGCCGATTTCGACGAACGGCATCCCGACTACCGCGACGATGTCGCCGGCGTCCGCCTCGTGAACTTCCGTCTTGCCGAGGTTGTTGAACGTAAACAACTGCCCGATTTTGCCCGGCGTGTTGACGCCGTCTTTTTGCATCACGACAACGTTTTGCGCCTTGCGAATCGTGCCGGACGAAACGCGGCCAATGCCGATTCGTCCAACGAACGACGACCAGTCGATGGTTGTAACAAGCATTTGCAGCGGCTTGTCCAGCTCGACCGTCGGCGCCGGAATCTTTTCCAGAATCATGTCCAGCAGCGGCACGATAGAATCGGTTCGGACGTCTGGGTCAGCTGTCGCGTAGCCCTCTTTTGTGCTGGAAAACAGATAGGGGAAATCGGCAATCTCGTCGCTGGCGCCCAGGTTGATAAACAGGTCGAACATCTCGCTGACGACTTCCTGCGGTCGGGCGTCTTTCCGGTCAATTTTGTTAATCAGAACAATCGGCTTCAGTCCCAGCGCCAGGGCTTTGGAAAGAACAAACCGGGTCTGCGGCATCGGACCTTCCGCCGCGTCGACCAAGACCAGACAGCCGTCCGCCATGCTCAAAACACGCTCGACCTCGCCGCCGAAGTCCGCGTGGCCGGGCGTGTCCATGATGTTGATTTTAATTCCCTTGTACGTTACGGCGATATTTTTCGCCAGAATGGTAATCCCTCGCTCCCGTTCGAGGTCGTTGGAGTCCAGAATCTGGTTGCATTCCAGCTTTTCTTCTCTCATCTGGCTGCACTCGCGAAGAATGCAGTCGACGAGCGTCGTCTTCCCGTGGTCAACGTGGGCGATAATGGCGATATTGCGTAGGTCTTTGCGCTGTTCTGACATGGTATATTTAGGTGGGATTGCTAATAATAGCGTTTTGCGTCAGGGAGTAGGGAATAGGGAGTAGGGAGTAGTTTTTAAATTCGCCTCTGGTGAATTGCTATTCCCTATTTCCTATTCCCCATTCCCTAATTAAAAGATGCTATATAATACTACAAATCAGAATTTCGACAAGGAGAGAGGGGAGAGAGAATTAGCAATTTTCAATGAGCAATTAGCAATTACGCAAGGCGAGCCATGTAAGTAAATCCAGACTGCGCCTATCGACGAACGTTCTCATGAAAAGTTATCTTTTAAAACTTTGCGAACTTCGCGACCATCCTCCGCGCCTCCGCATCTCCGCGTTAGATTTTTCCGGGCGTCTCGCACCCGACTCGCGAGCGAGAGCTTCGCCAAAGAATTTTAAGCCGCAAAGAACGCAAAGATCGCAAAGAAATTTTAAAACTTCGCGAACCTCCTCCGCGCCTCCGCACCTCCGCGTGAGATTTGCCCCCTGTCGCAAAATGATATTTCTCGATGACTTGCTTTTAAAAAATAACCGGGTATAATTTTACTTAGTTGAATGTTGACAAACGCGTCTGACGCGTTTATCGTGTTTTCCTTCCCCCTGCCTAAAAAAACGATTATGACAAAAATTAGAATTCTGTTATGTCAGCTGGTCGTCTTAACGACTTTGGCGACGGGATTTGCGTTTGAATCCCCGCTGGATCTGTCCGACCCGTCCAAACTTCCGCCGGCGCCGGCGAACGCGATTGCGTATCCGGAACGCTCGCCGCAAAACCTGCGAGAGAATTTCCAAAACCCGCCTGACGGGTACGGCGAAGTCCCGTTCTGGTGGTGGACTGGCGACCGGCTGGACAAGGCGCGTCTGGAATGGCAGATTGAAGAGCTGCACAAAAAGGGAATTCCCGGCGTTCAGGTCAATTACGCTCACAAAGACACCCCGGGCTGGGGCGCCTACAACAACGACCCGCCCATCTTCTCTGACGAATGGTGGGACTTCTACTCTCACGCGTCAAAAGTCGCCGCCAAGTACAACATGGGAATCGGCTTGAGCACGTACACGCTCGACTGGAACAACACCAAAAACCTGTTCAACGATATCGTCTATAACGAGGTGGAATTCAACGCTCGCGCCCTGAAAGGGAATCAGGTCAACATGGCGAAACCCGGCGCGACGTTTGAACTAAGAAAGTCGGAAAATCATATCGCCTTTGCCGCCTATCCGTTAGAAAACAGCCGCATTTCCGGTCCCGGGTTCAAGCTGGAAGCGAATAAGGACGGGAAGTATCATATTCCAGCAGACGCAACTGGAACTCAGTACACGATTTGGGAATATCGATACGAAGTTCAGGGGGGGACGCTCAATCCGTTACATCCGCAGTCTGGTCAGCGGGTAATCGACAAGTTCTTCCAGCCGTTTGAAGATCACAATGGAAAAAGTTCTGCCGGTTTGAACTTTTTCTTCAACGACGAATTGAATCTTGGGTATAACGGCTGGCAGTGGACGGACGACTTTGCTGAACGCTTTGCCGAGGTGAAGGGATACGATTTCTACAGCGTCGCTCCGGGTTTGTTTACCGACATGGGCGCCTCAACGACCAAAACCAGAATGGACGTCATGGACGTTCAGGTCTATCTGGGTGAATTGCGGTACTTCAAGCCGATTTTTATGTGGCATTATTCCCGCGGGATGACCTTTGGCTGTGACAACAACGGGCGAGGCTACCAGCCGACGCAGTATCACGATTATTTCCGCGCGATTCGATGGTATACGGCTCCCGGGCACGACACGCCCGGCGGGCACGCTGACTTTATCAAAGACAAGGTTTCGTCGTCCATCGGCAACCTGTATCAGCGTCCGCGCGTTTGGCTGGAAGGATACCATTCCCTCGGCTGGGGCGCCAATCCCAACGGCTTGATGTTCGCCACGAACGAAAACTTCGTTTACGGCGCGACGCTGCTCAATCTGCATGGGCTGTACTATACCACTCACGGCAGTTACTGGGAATGGGCGCCGCCGTGCTATCATTTCCGCATGCCGTACTGGAAGCACATGGACGTCTTTCTGAAATACTACGAGCGTCTGTCGTACGTACTCAGCCAGGGAACGTGCCAGGCGGAAGTTGCGATTATTTATCCCGTTGCGCCGTACTACGCAGGCTTGCAAGCCAACCAGAACGAGGCGACGTCAACCGCGTTCAATCTGGCAAAAGCGATTTATGCGACAAACCGTGACATCGCCTTTATAGACGAGCAGTCGATTCTTCGCGCTCAGATCGTTCCTCCGAAGGGAACTGAGCCGGCGAAGCTGTCCGTTTCCGACATGAATTTTGCCGCAGTTGTCATTCCGTCCATGGAAGCTCTGCACTGGGACGTTTTAACCAA